>NZ_JALRGW010000002.1:0-252951 GCF_023253315.1 Aestuarium sp. | reverse complement strand
GAACGGGCGTGTCGGGCATTTCGCGGGCCACACGCGCGGCGAGGACGGCAAAGTCATATTCCCCACGTCGTCCGAAACCGCCGCCCATAAGGGTCGTGTGAACGGTGACTTGCTCAGGTTCTAGACCAACGGCCTTTGCGCACCAATCGCGCACGAGGATCGGCCCTTGGTTCGGGGACCAAAGCTCTAGTGCTGTGCCCGTGTAGAGCGCGGTGGTCGTCATCGGCTCCATCGTCGCATGGGCGAGGAAGGGGACGCGGTATTCGGCGGTGATCTCGGCTGGAACGCTCTCAACATCGCCCTCATCGCGGGCGGTGCTGTTCGGGGCGCCGTCAAATGCCTGTTCGATGACGGCAAATTGGGCCTCAGTGTTGGCAGGGTAGGTCGCGTCCTCCCAGTCAAAGACGATTGCATCAGCCGCCTGCATGGCGAGCCACGTATTCGTCGCCACAACGGCGACACCATCACCAAGGTCGATGATCCTTTCAACCCCATCCATCAGGAGCGCCTCAGAGGCATCAAACCCACGCATACCAGAGCGTTTGGGGTTCATCTTGACCGTTGCGAACCTCATGTCGGGCAAACGCACATCCACGCCATACATCGCCGTGCCGGTCGATTTCGCCACCATGTCGGTGCGGGGCTGCGAGGTGCCTAGGATTTTCCAGTCGCTCGGATCACGGAGCGTTACTTTTCGCGCGGGCAAGGCAGCGGCGTCGGTTGCGAGGTCGGTGTAAGAAATGGAAGTGCCATCGGGCGCGATTACTATGCCTGCTTCGGTCCGCAGGTCTGTCGCCGCAACGTTCAACCGTTTGGCGGCCGCCTCGATCAACATTTGACGTGCCTGTGCACCTGCTTCGCGCATTTTTACATAGGCGTCGCGGGTTGAGGTTGAACCGCCCGTCACCTGAAGGTTCAGGAATTTCGCAGCTTTCCCAACGAATTCGGCTGCATCGTGCACCCAAGGTTTGCGTTGATATTCGATCACGGGGATCGCGTTGCCTAACAGCGCTTGGTTGAAATACGCCTTTGCGGGGGGACCATGGATCACTGTGATCTGGTCAAGCGTGACATCCAGTTCTTCTGCGACAAGGGCCGCTAGTGTGGTCTGAACCCCTTGGCCCATTTCGGCACGGGGGGCGACAATCGTGATGCCCGAGGCGTCGATGATCACATAGGCATTTAGCGCGGCACCTGTGTCAGGCGTCAGCGGGTTCGGCGGCGTTTCAACCATCTTATAGTAGCCGAACGCCGCGCCGCCTGCGACAGCAACAGCGCCAAAGAGAAACGTGCGGCGAGCGATTTTACCGATGCGGGACATGATCACGCCTCCTGCAGTTTCGTGGCGGCGTCGTGGATCGCGGCGCGGATACGGGGGTAGGTGCCACAGCGGCAGAGGTTGCCGTTCATCGCCTCGTCAATGTCGTCGTCGGTGGGGGCTGTGTTCCGCGCGAGGAGGGCGGCAGCCTGCATGATCTGGCCTGACTGACAGTAGCCACATTGCGCGACCTGATGATCGATCCACGCCTGTTGGACCACGGCAACGGCATCTGGCGTGCCGATCCCTTCGATGGTGGTGACGGCGCCCCACACATCGCCGAGCGCGACCTGACAGGACCGAACGGCCTCCCCATCAATGTGGACAGTACAGGCACCGCAGGCCGCAACGCCGCAGCCATATTTCGTGCCCGTCAGGTGGAATGCGTCCCTCAGCACCCAAAGCAAGGGCACATTATCGGGCAAGTCCACCGCATGAGCGGTCCCATTGATCGTCAGTGTCCGTGCCATCATCGCCTCCTGATTGATACGAAGGATATAGGGCCGACTTTATCCGCTAAAAGGTCAGCTTACGTGACGGCGGCGTGTTTTTTGTATTGAGGATCGTCCCAAAGGCGGTTGGTCATGACTTCCGCGATGATCTCCATCGCGCGGTCGATGTCGTCCTCAGAGAGATAAAGCGGTGTGATGCCAAAACGCATGATGTTCGGCGCACGGAAATCACCGATGACGCCACGGGCAATCACGGCCTGCATAGCGGCATAGCCGTCGTCAAAGGCGAAAGAAACCTGCGATCCGCGCTGGGCAGGGTCACGCGGACTGACAAGGGTGAGCATCGGGCTGGCGGCCTCGACCCCTTTGATGAACCGTTCTGACAACTCAATGGACCGTGCCCGAAGGTCGTCCATGTCCACCTCGTCCCACACATCCAGCGCCGCGTCCAAAGCGGCCAACGCCAAAACGGGCGGGGTGCCGCAACGCATGCGATCAATGCCACCGCCAGCGCGGTAGTCGGGATCAAAGGCAAAAGGTGCCTCGTGGCCGAGCCAACCAGAGAGGGCAGGGCGGCAGTTCGGGGCGAGGTCGGGGTGGACATAGATGAATGCAGGCGCACCCGGTCCGCCGTTGAGGAATTTATAGGTGCAGCCCACCGCGAAATCGACGCCGCTCTCGGTCAGGGCGACGGGCAAAGCGCCTGCGGAATGCGCGAGATCCCAGATGACCAATGCACCGACCGCGTGGGCCTTGGCGATGATCGCGTCCATGTCGTGTTTGCGGCCCGTGCGGTAGTCGACTTCTGTCACCATAACGACGGCGACCTCATCCGTGATGGCATCAATGACCGCCTCAGGAGCGACGGTTTTCAGGCAGTGACCTTTGCCAATGGTCCCAATCAGCCCCTGCGCCATGTAGAGATCAGACGGGAAATTCCCCGTGTCCGAGAGGATCACCCGACGGTCGGGACGAAGGTCTAACGCAGATGCCAGAGCCTGATGCACTTTGATCGACAGGGTATCGCCCATCACGATTGTTCCTGCCGCCGCACCGACGAGCCGTCCAACGCGATCTCCGATCCGACGCGGGTCATCCATCCAGCCCGCCTTATTCCACGCGGTGATCAGCATGGCACCCCATTCATCGGCCATTCGCGCAGCAACACGAGCCGAAGCCGAGCGCGGCAGCGGGCCGAGGGAGTTTCCATCCAAATAGATCACGCCCTCGGGCAGATCGAACATATCGCGGGTTTTTGAGAAATCAGTCATGGCACGATGGAAATATAGTGCCGCACGATTTGGCAAGCCCTACCGCGCCCACCTGTCGCATGACGTGACGCGAAATCGGGCGTGACAGTTCATCCGCGTAGAGTCAGGGTTGGCGCATGAAACTAATTGATATTCCCCCCGTCTGGTTGGCCCTGTGCATCGCGCTCGCGTGGTGGTTGGGTATGAATGATCCCTTTGATCTGTCGTTGGAACATCCTTTGACGCAGTTGCTGTCAGGCGCATTGATCGGCGGTGGCGTGATTTTGATGCTCCTTGCGGTCGTCGAGATGCGAAAATGGCGCACGACCTTCGTACCACATCGCGTTCCGACCCATTTGGTGCAGTCGGGCATCTTTAAACGGACCCGAAATCCGATTTATCTGGGTGATGCTTTGGTTCTGGCGGGCGCGATCCTCTGGCTCGATGCACCTATCGCATTGCCATTATTGCCAATTTTCGTCTGGTGGATCGAGAAACATTTCATCATCCCAGAGGAAAATCGGATGCGAAAAACGTTTCGCGCGGACTTTGCGCGGTACTGCCTAAAAACCCGACGCTGGTTGTGAGCGTTAACGGTTTAAAGTCAGTCTCTGTATGCATTTGTATACTTTTAAAGCACTGCTTGTGAAATAAAATTGCTTTGGGTATGCGGTTCTGGATGAGGAAATTTTAAGGGGGATTGTCCGTGAAAATCGGCGCACCTAAAGAGATACTCGAGGGCGAAAACAGGGTCGCTATGACTCCTGCTTCGGCTAAGGATCTACAGAAGCTAGGTTACGAGTGCGTAATCGAATCCGGCGCTGGCGAAAATGCTGGCTTTTCCGACGAGATGTACAAAGAGGCTGGTGTTGAAGTGGTGAAAACCGCTGCGGCGCTGTTCAAAGCCGTCGACATCGTTGCAAAGGTCCGCATTCCGACCGACGCAGAGATCAAGCGTCTGTCCAAAGGCCAGACCATGATCACCTTCTTTAACCCTGGTGCAAACGAAGAGGGCCTGAAACTGGCTGCTTCGAAAGGCGCTAGCGTTATTGCGATGGAAATGGTTCCGCGTATTTCGCGCGCTCAGAAGATGGATGCGCTGTCGTCGATGGCGAACATCGCGGGCTACCGTGCGGTTATCGAAGCGGGTAACAACTTCGGTCGTTTCTTTACGGGTCAGATCACCGCTGCTGGTAAAGTTCCCCCTGCGAAAGTTCTGGTTGTTGGTGCTGGTGTGGCTGGTCTGGCTGCAATCGGTACTTCGACTTCTCTGGGTGCAATCACCTACGCATTCGATGTTCGTCCCGAAGTGGCCGAGCAGGTTGAATCGATGGGCGCAGAGTTTGTGTACCTCGATTTCGAAGAAGAACAGCAAGATGGCGCCGCAACAGGCGGTTACGCATCGGTTTCTTCGCCTGAATTCCGTGAAGCTCAGCTGAAGAAGTTCCGCGAGCTGGCACCCGAAGTCGACATCGTGATCACCACCGCGCTGATCCCGAACCGCGAAGCGCCAGAGCTTTGGACCGAGGACATGGTTCAGGCCATGAAACCGGGTTCGGTCATTGTTGACCTTGCTGCTGAAAAAGGCGGCAACTGCAAACTGACCGTCAAAGACGAAAAAATCGTGACCCCGAACGGTGTGACCATCATCGGCTACACTGACTTCCCGTCGCGTATGGCGGCTCAGGCATCGACCCTCTATGCGACGAACATTCGTCACATGATGACCGACCTGACCCCGAACAAAGACGGTGTCGTGGTTCATAACATGGAAGACGACGTGATCCGTTCGTCGACCGTCACCCACGAAGGCGAGATCACATTCCCGCCGCCGCCGCTCAAAATTCAGGCGATTGCTGCGAAATCGCAGGAAAAACCGAAAGAGCTGACACCCGAAGAAAAACGCGCTGCCGAAGTCGCCGCGTTCAAAGCACAGACCAAACAGCAGGTTACTCTGCTCGCTATCGGTGGTGCGATCCTTCTGGCGATCGGTCTGGTTGCTCCAGCGTCGTTCATGCAGCACTTCATCGTGTTCGTTCTCTCTGTCTTCATCGGTTTCCAAGTGATTTGGAACGTGAGCCACTCGCTCCACACACCGCTGATGGCTGTGACCAATGCAATTTCGTCGATCATCATTCTGGGCGCTCTGATGCAAATCGGGTCCGGATCGTGGTTGGTGATTATCCTCGCCGCGCTCTCGGTCTTTATGGCCGGCATCAACATCTTCGGCGGCTTCCTCGTGACACGGCGCATGCTCGCCATGTTCCAGAAATCGTAAGGAGTAGGGGATCATGGAATTCGGATTTACTACAGCGGCCTATGTGGTCGCGGCTGTCCTCTTCATCCTGTCGCTTGGCGGTCTGTCGGGTCAGGAAAGCGCGAAACGCGCTGTATGGTATGGCATCGTCGGCATGGCGCTGGCGGTTGCAGCAACCCTCGTCGGCCCAGGCGCTGGTCTGTGGTTGCTGTCCGTCCTGCTCATCATCGGCGGTGGTCTGATCGGCTACTACGTCGCGATGAAAGTTCAGATGACAGAGATGCCGCAGCTGGTTGCTGCGATGCACTCTCTGGTTGGTCTCGCGGCTGTGTTCGTTGGCTTTATCGCACACTTCGAACTTTCGAACGTCATGGAGATCATGGGTGGCATGTCGCCGACCCTGTCCGAAGCAGGCAAGCAGACAATGCTACATGAAATGCACCTCGGTGCATTTGCTGAACTGCTGGCGCACAAGACCTCTGTTGAACAGAGCATCCTGCGCGTTGAACTGTTCCTTGGCATCTTCATCGGTGCTGTGACCTTTACGGGTTCGGTCATCGCCTACGGCAAGCTGGCAGGCAAAGTATCCTCGGCTGCGACCAAGCTCCCGGGCGGTCACATGCTGAACGCTGGCGCAGCGATCCTGTCGGCGCTCTGCCTTGTTTGGTACTTCAACACCGGTGGCATGCTGCCGCTGGCCATCATGACCCTCGCAGCGCTGTTCATCGGCTATCACCTGATCATGGGTATCGGCGGCGCTGACATGCCTGTCGTTGTGTCGATGCTGAACTCCTACTCGGGTTGGGCTGCGGCTGCGATCGGCTTCTCGCTCGGCAACGACCTTCTGATCGTTGTGGGTGCGCTGGTTGGTTCCTCGGGTGCGATCCTGTCCTACATCATGTGTAAAGCGATGAACCGTTCGTTCATCAGCGTTATCCTTGGTGGTTTCGGCGGCACTGCTGGCCCAGCGATGGAAATCGAAGGCGAACAGGTTGCGATCGACGTTGATGGCGTTGCGACGGCTTTGGAAGAAGCTGACAACATCATCATCATCCCGGGCTACGGTATGGCCGTTGCACAGGCTCAGCAGTCGGTTTCTGAACTGACCAAGCGTCTGCGCGCACGTGGTAAGAACGTTCGCTTTGCGATCCACCCTGTTGCAGGTCGTCTGCCGGGTCACATGAACGTTCTCTTGGCTGAGGCGAAAGTGCCTTATGACATCGTTCTCGAAATGGACGAGATCAACGAGGACTTCCCTGAGACCGATGTTGCGATCGTTATCGGTTCGAACGACATCGTGAACCCAGCCGCCCAAGAAGACCCGAACAGCCCAATCGCGGGTATGCCGGTTCTGGAGTGCTGGAAAGCGAAACAGGTGTTCGTATCCAAGCGTGGTCAAGGTACTGGCTACTCGGGCATCGAAAACCCGCTGTTCTACAAAGAGAACACCCGCATGTTCTACGGCGACGCGAAAAAGTCGCTCGACGAACTGCTCACCAAAATCCAGTAACTTTCACAGTTACGCACAGAAAGCCTCGCAGAAATGCGGGGCTTTTTTCGTTCCGCCTTGTGGTATGCTACTTATGCGAACAGGGAGGAAACCAATGGACCGCAGAACTTTTGTGGCCAGCCTAGCGGCATGTTTTGCTGCGGCCCCTGCGTTGGCTGAATTGGTGCTGAGGGATGATGGGCTGCACGATCAGCCGTTCTTTCTCGATAGTTTTTTAGAGCTCGCCTATGATCATGAAGAGGCCGCTGCGAACGGTCGTGGCTTATTGATCATCTTTGAACAAAGGGGTTGCCCCTATTGCCGCGAATTGCATGCGGTGAATTTTCAACGTCCTGAAATCACCGACTACATGAGCCAGAACTTTGATGTGGTTCAGTTGGATATGTGGGGGGCGCGTGCCGTTCTGGACTTTGACGGCGAAGAAATCGAAGAGCGTGAGCTTGCGCAAAAATGGGGTGTGAATTTCACGCCCACTCAGGTGTTTTTCCCTGCCGCGCGTGTCGGGGCAACGGATCTACGCAGTGCCGAAGCGTTCCGGCTTCCGGGCTATTTCAAACCGTTCCACCATCTCTCTGCCCTCGAATACGTTGCCGAAGGACAGTATGAGGTCCAGCCGTTCCAGCGATACCTTCAGGACAAATTCGCAGCCCTTGCAGAGCAGGGGATCGATCCTGACGTTTGGTGATTAGAAGCGGCGTTTGAACGGACGGCGGATGACTTTGGGCGCGGGGGCAGGAACGTCGATTTCGCGCCATTCGCCTAGCCCCAGCCCTTCGACGGTCCAGTCTGCAATCTGCCACCGCACGAGCCTTAGGGTGGGGAAACCCACCGCTGCCGTCATGCGGCGCACCTGACGGTTACGGCCTTCGGTGATGGTGATCTCTATCCAAGTATCAGGCACCGTCTTGCGGAACCGTACGGGCGGGTCGCGTTCCCAGAGGGCAGGGGCATCGATCACCCGCGCCTTGGCTGGGCGACAGGGGCCATCGTTGAGCGTCACACCCTCACGAAGCGGCTGAAGGTCCGCGTCGGTCGCTGCCCCCTCGACGAGCGCGAGGTAGGTTTTCGGCTCTTTATACTTCGGGTTGCTGATCGCGGCTTGCAGTGGTCCGTTATCGGTCAACAAGAGCAGCCCCTCGCTATCCCGATCCAGACGCCCTGCAGGGTAGACGCCAGACGGCAGGCCGAACTCTGACAAGGTGCGGCGCGGGGTGGGGTTCTTTGCGTCCGTGAACTGGGTCAGAACATCAAAGGGTTTGTTAAAGAGGATCAGTCTAGCCATGCTGATGTCTTACCCTTGAATCCCTATCAGCGCCATTCATTGATTTGATCAAATCCACCCCGATGAAGCCCTTGAAAATAAGGGATTTGATCAAAAGACCGCAGATGCGAAAATTATTTTGCCCTCATGCAAATTTTCTCTTGAAACGACTCTGCGTTTGCATCACATGCCCGCTCACACAGACGCCAACGCACGCGCCTCTGGCCTCGGGCACATACTCGAGTGTTATGCAGCGACGGTAACGTCTCACTGGAAAACTGGTCGGGACCATTCTGGGACCGGGTCTTTTGGAGAGATGACCGATGACTGCACAATTTGCCGGGGCGGCTGACGCCACCCGTGCTTTTGATCCTTCCCGCCTTGATGTTTATGTCGCTGCGAACGATTTCGATCGCCCGACGCTCGTGATCGACGTTGATCGCGTTGAAGAGCAGTATAACGCTCTCAAAGCTGGCCTTGGCCGCGCTGACATTCACTATGCCGTCAAAGCAAACCCTGCGCTGGATGTGATCCACCGTCTGGTCCAAAAGGGCTCGCACTTTGACGCGGCATCGCGCGCAGAGATCGAAATCTGCCTGTCCCAAGGTGCACGCCCTGACACCATTTCGTTTGGTAACACCATCAAACGTCCGTCGGACATCGCTTGGGCTTTTGAATCGGGCATCACCCTCTTTGCGGCAGACGCAGAAGAAGAACTGGAAAAGATCGCAGAGTTTGCTCCGAACTCGAACGTCTATATCCGCCTGATCGTTGAAGTGTCTCAGGCCGACTGGCCGCTGACCCGTAAATTCGGCTGCGACGGCGACACCGCTGTCCGCCTCTTGGACTACGCGAAATCGCTGGGTCTGAACCCTGTTGGCTTCTCGTTCCACGTGGGCTCCCAAACCCGCGAAGCTGCGATGTGGGGGCCGTCCCTCGATGCGCTTGCGCAGATCTGGCACGCTGCAAAAGACGCAGGCCACAACCTGACCCTTCTCAACATCGGTGGTGGCTTCCCTGCGTTTTACAACGAACCGATCCAAGCCCCGACCGATTACGCTGCGGCTGTTATGGCTATGGTCGAAGAAAAATTCGGTCACGTTGAAACCATCATGGCAGAGCCTGGTCGTGGTATGGTGGCTGAGGCTGGCGTGATCGTCGCTGAAGTCCTGCTGGTGAGCCGCAAATCTGACCGCGACGTGCACCGCTGGGTTTACCTGTCGATTGGCCGTTTCTCGGGTCTTGCTGAAACCGAAGGCGAAGCGATCCGCTACCGCTTTGAGACCGCGCGTGACGACGATCCGATGGGGCCGTGCATCATGGCGGGTCCGTCCTGCGACTCTGCCGACGTGCTCTATGAAAAGCGTCCGATGCCGCTGCCGATGACCCTGCGGGCTGGTGATCGCGTTCTGATCCGCAACACAGGCGCCTACACTTCGACCTATTCGTCGGTCTGCTTTAACGGCTTCCCTCCGCTCGAAGTGGTTTGCATCTAACCATAAAATTGACTTAGCGGCACACAGTATACCAATGTGTGCCGCTAAGTATTTGTATTTAAGTAATTTTTTACTTGATATGTGATGATTGCTGGCTAGGCTGCGCGCTTATACTCTAAGGCTATGCAGATTATGACAGCGACATTCGAAGATCACCCCCTCCGCTACGCATTGGCAAACGAACTCCATGCGCGTCCTTTCCCTGTGATTAAGGCGCCGGGGCGGGCTGCGTATCTGGCCCTCAAGCCTGCGCAGAATGCGGTTGGCCGTGACCGCGAGGCGGACCGTGCCCACCTTATCGCTCTGCTCGACCGATTTGGGGCCTCTCATCCGCAACCCGATGCGACCCATTATTTCGGGCAGATCGGGCGGCATTGGCTGAAATGGGAAAGTCATACGGAATTTGTGACCTATACCATCCTCGGTGAAGGTGTCGCCGACCGTCCGTATGATGCGGCGACCTTTGGGCTGTTCCCAACGGATTGGCTCGAATCCGCACCGGGGACGCGTATGACCTCTGCCCTGATCCGTATTGAGCCGATGCCGTCGGATGAGGATATCATCAAACGCATCGACGATTGGTTCGTGCCAGAGAGCCTCGCTGTCAGTCGTATGTTGGATGGTGAGCTGATCGTTGCGGGTGATTTCAGGATCGATTCCGCGGGTCACATGCGCTTTGCCATATTCGCGGCCGAGGCGAGCGGGGAGCGTCGGATTGGCCGCGTCGTTCAACGCCTCTGCGAGGTTGAGACCTATAAAACCATGTCCATGCTAGGCCTCGCGAGGGCGCGGTCCATCGGACCTGAATTGGGTAAACTAGAACAAAAGCTCACCGCGCTTGTGACGGGGATGAGCAATCCAGAGGTTGATGCCGCGGACACGCTACAATCGCTCTTAGATGTATCGGCAGGGCTAGAGCAGTTGATCGCGCAAACCTCGTTCCGATTTGGTGCGACGGGGGCCTATGAGACCATCGTGAACCAGCGGATTAGCATCATGCGCGAGGAACGCTTTGGTGGGCGTCAGACCTTTGGTGAGTTCATGATGCGCCGCTTTGATCCCGCGATGCGCACGGTGAAATCGACAGAGAAGCGCCTGAATGATCTGTCCGAACGGGCGATCCGCGCGGGTGATCTTTTGCGGACGCGGGTCGATGTGGAACGGTCCGCCCAGAACCAAGCCCTGCTAACCAGCATGGACCAGCGTTCTGACCTGCAACTCAGGCTCCAGCGCACGGTCGAAGGGCTTTCTGTCGTGGCGATCAGCTACTACGCGCTGAACCTTGTTCTCTATGTTTTGGCGCCAGTCGAAAAACTGTTCCACATTGAGAAATACTGGCTCTACGCGACCGTGACGCCGACCGTTGTGATTGCGGTTTGGCTGATCCTTCGCCGAATTCAGAAATCCATGCACCACTAAGGGCAGGGGGCTTAGCGCCCCCTGATCCGTGGGTCGAGAGCGTCGCGCAGGCCGTCCCCGATGTAGTTCACCGCCAGGACGGTCAGCGAAATCGCAAGGCCCGGCCAGATGACGCGTTCGGGGAAGCTCTCCATTCGGTCGACGCTGTCAAAGAGCAGTTTGCCCCATGTCGGGAAATCCGACGGAAAGCCGAGGCCGAGGAACGACAGCGCGCTTTCGGTGATGATCGCAGTGGCGAGGCCGAGCGTAGCCGAGACCATGATCGGTGACAGCACGTTCGGCAGCAGGTGGCGCGTGATGATCCTGCGCGACGGTGCGCCGATGGATCGTGCCGCCAGCACATATTCCCGTTCTTTGATCGTCAGCACATCGCCACGCACGATCCGCGCAGTGTTCATCCATGATGTGATCCCGATCCCCGTTACGATCAGCAGGAAGATACCCAACTCAGGCCCAAAGGCTGCCCGCAAGGCGTCACGGAACAAGAGCATCATGACGAGGAGGAGTGGGAGGAGCGGCAGTGACAGAACCAGATCGGTAAAGCGCATCAATGGCCCGTCCAGCCGTTTGAAATAGCCCGCAAGAACGCCAACCAAGGTGCCGATGATCAGCGACAGCAACATCGCCGTCCAACCCACTGCGAGTGAAATCCGCCCGCCATACATCAGGTTTGCCAGCACATCGCGGCCAAGGTTGTCGGACCCCAGCGGGTGGTTCCATCCCCATTTTTCGCCGAACAACATGCCGATGTAGAACGGACGCATGTTCTTGTTTCGAATGTCAGACTTGGTCGGGTCGAGATCCCAAAGGTAGGGGCCGACAATAACAAAGAGCGTGATGAAAATCAGGAAACCAAGCCCGATCATGGCCCCGCGGTGTTGGCGGAACTGATCCCAGATTTCCCGTGCCTGCGACGGTGTTTTCACGAGGGTTGCGTCAGTCATAGCGGATCCTCGGGTCGAGCAGGCCGTAGAGGACATCTGCAATTAAGTTAAAGAGAACGATCAACACGGCAAAGATAAAGGTCAGGGTCATGACCATCGGAATGTCGTTGCCCTGAACGGCGAGGATCAACAGTTGCCCCAGCCCGTTCACCTTGAACACTTGTTCGGTGATAATCGCGCCGCCAAAGACTTGGGGGACACCGAGTGCGATAACGGTCACCACGGGGATCATCGAATTGCGCAGCACGTGGCGCAGGACGACGACCTTTTCGCGCATTCCTTTGGCGCGGGCGGTGCGGACGTAATCTTGGCCCAAGTTGTCGAGCATAGAAGCCCGCATGAAGCGGCTGATTTGGGCTGCGTTATAGAGCGCAAGCACAAACACGGGCATCGCCATCTGTTTGATTTGTTGGCCGAGCGTGGCCCAGCTATCGACGACCAAGGTCGTGTCATAAATCGACGGGAACCAGCCGAGGTTCACCGAAAAAATCACGATCAAAAGGACGCCGGTAAAGAAGGTCGGGACAGAGAACCCAACCATCGAGATAAACGTGCCGATCTGGTCGAACCATGAATATTGATAATAGGCTGACGCGATCCCAATGGGCAGCGCAATCAAGACGCCAACCACATAGGACATACCCACCACCCAGAGGGTCTGGGGGATACGTTCGGCGATAATGTCAAAGACGGGGCTTTTCGATTGGAACGAAATGATCCGCTGCGCACCTTCGGCAAAGTCGGTGCCAAAGAGGCCATCAATCCAATACTGCGGCTCGACCACAAAGAACTGATATAGCCAGAGATAAAACCGCACCCACCAAGGCTGATCGAGGCCCAAAGCTTCGCGCATACGTTCTTTGACTTCGGGCGGGATCGACATTGGCATTTGGGCCATCGGATCACCGGGGGAAAGCTCAAGAAGCAAGAAAATCACCAACGCAATAAAGAGAAGCGTCGGGATGGCCAGCAGGAGCCGTCGGATCGTGTAAGTCAGCATGAGTGGGGTAATCCGCTGCGGTCAGGATAGTTTAGGCGCGGCAGGTAACCCGCCGCGCCCGTTAGGATTATTCGCTACGGAACCAGTCAGCAGCGTTCCACAGTTCGGAGTCCCAGGTGTTCAGGACAACACCGCCCAGCGTGTTGGATTTCGCGGACACACGGCCACGGTCCACCAGCGGGATGATGATGTTGCTGTCTTTGGTCAGGTAGTCGTTCATCGCACGTGCCAGCGCACCGCGAGCTTCCAACTCACCTGTTTGACCCAGTTCAGTGATCATCGCGTCATAGGCTGGATCACAAACGCGGTTGATGTTCTCACCTTGCCACTGAGTGTCTGGGCTCGGGATCTGGTCGCATTTGTAAGCGGACAGATAAGCCTGCGGGTCAGTGCCAGGGAAGTTGTTCGCATACATCTCTACGTCAGCATAGAAACGCTGGAAGGTATCTGGCGAACCTGGGTCACCACCAAAGTAGACCGACGCATCAATGTTGCGAAGTTCAACCGACAGACCGATTTCTTCCCACCATTCTTTGATCAGGGCTTGGAAGTCCTGACGCACAGCGTTTGTCGAGGTCTGATAGAGGATCGTCATCGGCTGACCATCTGGCGTTTCACGCACGCCGTCGCCGTTGGTGTCTACATAGCCGCCAGCATCGAGAAGTGCTTTTGCACGGTCCAGATCTTGGGTCAGACATGCGGTGTTGTCCGATGCGTATAGAGCAGGCGCAGGGACGAGGTTACAGGTCGGACGACCCGCTTGACCGTAGCCAACCTCAACCAACAGATCGCGGTCGATTGCGATGGACATCGCTTCGCGGACGGCTGGGTCAGAGAGGTAGGGGTGCGGATGCGCAATTGTCGAACGCTCGCCTTCTGGCAGGTCCGGCGATGGGTTAGTGAGGTTGATCTCGATGCGTTCAACCAGCGTGCCGAAGCCAGAGATCGGTTCGCCTTTGCCGCCAGCGGCCAGTTCTTCGATCACGTCAGGTGCAAGCTGGAGGTTCCACGCGTAGTCAAATTCGCCAGTTTCCATAACAGCGCGACCCGCTGCCATCGCATCACCGCCGCCTTTGAGCGTTGCTGTCGCAAAGGCAGGCTTTGCGGGATCACGATAGTTTGCGTTTGCAACGAACTGGATCACGTCGTTCACGCGGAAGTCAGTGACAACGAACGGACCAGTGCCAACGGGCATAAAGTTTGCGTCGGTACAGGTCGGAGCATTCGCGCCGAGGCAGTTAGCAAACTGAGCGGCCTGAATGATTGGGCTCTCGTGACCAACGAAGGGCTGGTAAGGGTTCGGCATCGGGTATTCGAATTTGACGACCACGGTGCGGTCATCTGCAGCCGTTACGCTTTCGATACCAACGAATTTAGCACCCTGCGCACAGCCACCACCTTCGGCGGTGCAATATTCATAGGTAAAGACCACGTCGTTCGCGGTCACTGGGCTGCCATCGGACCACAGCAGACCCTCTTTGATGACCCAAGTGATCTGGGTGAGGTCTTCGGTCACGCCACCGTTTTCAACGGTCGGTACGCTCTCGGCGAGGTAGGGGACCATTGCGCCGTCTTGGTCATAGCGTGCAAGCGGTTCGAGGGTCAGGGATGCTGCCTCGATGTCCTTTGTGCCGCCCGAAAGATACGGGTTCATGGTGGACGGCGCTTGCCAATAGATGATGTTCACATGGCCGTCGCTTCCGCGCTCGGCAAAGGCGGGTGCGGCGGCAAGGCCGACAACAGCGCCCATTAGGATCGTCTTAAGTTTCATTTTCCTCTCCTATTGTGATGGCCGATAGGCCGTTAGGGACGGGTGTGATCCCGCTCTTCAGTTTTGATAAAGGTGGCAGGCCGTAACGTGTCCGGGGGCTAGCTCCACCGACGCTGGTTCGACCTCTTTGCAGATGTCCATGACCTTTGGGCAGCGCGTACAAAAGTTGCAGCCCTTGGGTGGGTTGGACGGGGACGGAACATCGCCCTGCAACACAATCCGTTCCCCTCGTGCATCAGCCGAAGGGTCGGGTTCTGGAACCGCAGACAACAGCGCCTGCGTGTAGGGGTGTTTGGGCGCGGTGTAGAGAACGTCAGACGGTGCGATCTCTAAGATTTTGCCCAGATACATCACAGCCACGCGGTCCGCGATGTGGCGGACCATCGATAGGTCGTGGCTGATAAACAGATAGGTCAGGCCAAACTGCTCTTGCAGGTCCTCAAGCAGGTTCACGACTTGCGCCTGAATGGACACATCCAGCGCGGCAATAGGTTCGTCACAAACGATGAACTTTGGGTTCAGAGCCAGCGCACGCGCAATCCCAATCCGCTGCCGTTGTCCGCCTGAAAACGCATGGGGATAACGGCCTGCAAAGGCGCGGTTCAAACCCACCGCGTCCATCAATTCCAGAACCTTTTCGCGTTTCTCCGCCGCAGACAGTGTTGTGTGTTCGTCGAGAGGTTCACGAATGATCGCCTCAACCGTCATACGCGGGTTGAGCGAGGCTTGCGGGTCCTGAAACACCATCTGCATGACCGGGCGCATTGATCGCAGGTCGGATTGATCCTTGGTGCCAATCTCTGCACCATCAATCGTAATCTCGCCCTCAGTAATGTCATAGAGCCGCAGAACGGCCCGTCCGCAGGTCGATTTCCCGCAGCCAGATTCACCAACGAGGCCGAGCGTTTCGCCCTCGAACACATCAAACGACACGCCATCGACGGCTTTAACTTCGCCTGTGCGTTTGCGGAACAGGCCAGAATAGATCGGGAAATGCATTTTTAGGTCGCGAACGCGAACCAGCGGGGTGGGGGCGTCAAACATGGGCGACCTCTGGTTCTACGAGGAAACAGGCCGCATCATGGCCGTTGCCAATCCCGTATCGTGCAGGGTTTTCCGTGCCACAGCGCGGCATCGCTTGCGGACAACGATCGCGGAAGGAACAGGCGCACGGTGCAGAGGATAAGATCGGCGGTTGCCCTTCGATCACCGTCAACCGTTTCGCACGTTCGCCCGACAGGGACGGCACCGTTTTCAGCAGGGCCTTTGTGTAGGGATGCTGCGGATTGCGGAACAATTCCTTAACAGGCGCATGTTCAACGATTTGCCCGCCATACATGACCATCACCCGATCCGCGATGCCCGCAATCACGCCAAGGTCATGGGTGATCCAGATCACAGCCATTCCCAAACGGTCTCGCAAGTCCTTCATCAGTTCAAGGATTTGCGCCTGAATTGTCACGTCGAGTGCCGTTGTCGGTTCGTCCGCGATCAGAACCTTAGGATCACAGGCCAACGCGATGGCAATCATCACGCGCTGACGCATCCCGCCCGAGAATTGGTGAGGGTAATCGTCCAGCCGTCGCGCGGCATCAGGAATACCAACCAGTTCTAACAACTCTTGCGCACGCTTCTTTGCATCCCGTTTGGACACACCCATATGGGTCCGCAGAGGCTCCATAATTTGGAAGCCAACGGTGAATACGGGGTTCAAGGACGTCATCGGGTCCTGAAACACGAACCCAATTTCACCGCCACGGACAGTGCGCAGTTCATCATCCGATAGTTGTAAAAGGTCCCGCCCGTCAAACATCGCGCGGCCATTTCGGACCTCTGCAGGCGGCATCGGCAGCAGCTTTAGCAGCGACATCATCGTCACCGATTTGCCCGATCCGCTCTCACCGACCACGCCCAATAGCTCCCCCGCGCGGAGGTCAAAATCGACGTGATTGACCGCATGGATTTCACCCTTGCGGGTATTGAAAACGGTCTGAAGCCCCTCCACGCTGAGGATGGGCTTAACAGTGTCTGGCACGAGGCGACCCTCCGCAAGTGGTTCAAATCAAAGTAGAAAACGTCCGCACCTTGATCTGTGAAACGTAGAATTTGACCAAACGGTAGCATGAAAAAGCTGACTCGCAAGACGAATTTGTGACAGTTGCAGACTGACCTTACGAAACCATGAGGTGTGATCGCTGAAACCCTTTGTTGCTAAAGATTTAAGCGTTTGGTCAAAAATTTACGTTGCCCCATGCTAAAGGCTTGCGAAGGTGAAATTGGCGGGTCAGCTTTGGGATGAGAGGTAAAAATGATCAAATTCCCGATTCTCGACTCATCTCCAGTTGAACACGATGCGCCTCTGCCCGATGCGGCTGACGTCGTGGTTATTGGTGCAGGTGTCGTCGGAGTGATGACCGCGTGGGAATTGGCGCGTCAGGGGCAAAAGGTCGTGCTCTTGGAAAAGGGTCGCGTGGCCTGTGAGCAGTCGTCACGGAATTGGGGCTGGATACGGGCGCAGGGTCGCGATCCTGCGGAGCTGCCCATCGTTATCGAAGCGCGGCAGATGTGGCGCGATATGGTGGCAGAAGCTGGCGAAGATGTTGGTCTACGGACAAGCGGCGTTGCCTATCTCGCGCGACTTGAAAAGGACTTGGCCGATTTCGAGGCGTGGATTCCATATGCCCGCGATGCGGGGCTCGATACTCGCATGCTGACGCGGGCTGAGACGGCTGAACTGATGCCCTCACAGAAGTGGGCGGGGGCGATGTATACGGCCTCTGACATGAAGGCAGAGCCGTGGTTGGCCGTTCCTGCGATGGCGCGTGCCGCTGCGCGGGCGGGCGTTGTGATCCGCGAAAATTGCGCCGTGCGCGGGTTGGACATCGCGGCAGGGCGTGTCGCTGGTGTTGTGACCGAGGCGTGCCGTATCGCGGCGGATCGGGTTGTCCTATCGGGTGGCGCGTGGTCGTCCTTGTTCCTGCGCCGCCACGGTATTTCGATCCCACAACTGTCCGTGCGGGCGACCGTTGCCGCGACGACGCCGTTGCCAGAGGTCTTTGCGGGTGGAGGTGTCGACGATCAGATCGCATTCCGTCATCGCGCCGACGGGGGGTATTCCCTAGCTGCCGGTGGGTTCCATGAGTTGTTTATCGGACCAGACGCGTTTCGGGCTCTGCCGAAATTTCTGAAACAACTGGCCGAGGACCCGTTTGGCACGCGCTACAAACTCTCTGCGCCAAAGGGCTATCCCGATGCGTGGACGACCCCGCGAAACTGGGCCGACGATGAACCTTCCCCGTTCGAGGCGATGCGCATCCTGAACCCCGCGCCTAACCTGCCTATCGTCGAAGATATCCGCCAAAAATTCGCCGAAGCCTTCCCGCAATTGGGTGAAGTGAAAATCGCGACCGCTTGGGCGGGGATGATTGATACAATGCCCGATGTAGTACCGATTGTGGACCATGTGCCGACCCTGCAAGGGCTGACCCTCGCGACAGGCATGTCGGGCCATGGGTTCGGCATCGGGCCAGGGATCGGGCGGGTGACGGCGCAATTGGTGAACGGGCAAACCCCGTCGCATGATCTGAGCCGTTTCCGCTTTGGACGTTTCACCGATGGGAGCCCCATCGATCTCGGACCAAGTGTCTGACCCCTTGAACCGCTGCGTGCTTTGCACCAGTTTTGAATAAATGATCAAAAGAATGGAGGGGCAGATGCCCGTCAAAAACCGCCTAGCTGAACTGCACCATGAGATCACCGAATGGCGACGTGATCTGCACGAACATCCCGAAATTCTGTTTGAAACCCATCGCACCGCTGCTGTTGTTGCTGAAAAGCTAGAGAGCTTTGGTTGTGATGAGATCGTCACGGGCATCGGGCGCACGGGCGTTGTTGGCGTGATCAAAGGCAAGACCGACACCAAAGGCATGGTGGTCGGCCTACGCGCGGACATGGATGCGCTGCCGATCCTAGAGGCAACTGGTCTGCCTTATGCGTCGAAGACCGAGGGCGCGATGCATGCTTGTGGCCACGATGGTCATACCGCGATGCTCTTGGGCGCTGCGAAGTACCTTGCGGAGACGCGGAATTTTGACGGCACGGTAGTCGTGATCTTCCAGCCCGCCGAAGAAGGCGGCGGCGGTGGTCGCGAAATGTGCGCGGATGGCATGATGGATCGTTGGAATATCCAAGAGGTCTACGGCATGCACAACTGGCCCGGTGTTCCTGCTGGAACATTCGCCATTCGTCCGGGTCCGTTCTTTGCTGCGACCGACCAGTTCAAGATCGTCGTTGAAGGGCGGGGCGGTCACGCCGCGAAACCACACGAGACGATTGATCCCGTTGTCACATCGGCGCAGATCATCACCGCGCTCCAATCCATCGCGAGCCGTAATGCTGATCCCGTCGAACAGATCGTTGTGTCGGTCACATCCATTGAAAGCAGCTCGACCGCGTTCAACGTGATCCCGCAGCGCGTGACGCTCAAGGGCACCGTGCGCACCATGTCCCGTCACAACCGCGATCTGGCCGAGGATCGACTGAGCAAAATCGCAGACCTCACTGCCGCTGCGATGGGGGCGAAGGCTGAGGTGAACTACTATCGCGGCTATCCAGTGATGGTGAACCACGAAGAACAGACCGCCTTTGCGGCTGAGGTGGCGACATCCGTGTCGGGGGGCTGTGCTGAGGCGCCTCTTGTTATGGGCGGTGAGGACTTTGCCTATATGCTAGAGGAACGGCCAGGGGCCTATATCCTCGTTGGGAACGGGGACACCGCGATGGTGCACCACCCCGAATATAACTTTAACGACGAAGCCATTCCTGCGGGCTGTAGCTGGTGGGCGGAAATCGTTGAACGGCGGATGCCAGCCGCCTGATCCCGTTGCAGAAACGCGCCGCATGTGCCATTCCAGAACAAAGTATTGGGAGGTCACATGCGGATTGCGGTGATCGGTGCTGGTTCAATCGGTCGGCGCCATTTTGATAACCTTGTTTCTCTCGGCATCGACGCTGTTCAGGTGCCATATCGCAGCTATCGCCCTGACGTTCTGGATGGCTGCGACGCTGCTGTGATTGCGACCGCGACGGACGTTCGCACGGGTCCAATTGCAGATGCGGCGGATCGCGACCTTCCGATGTATATCGAAAAACCGCTCGCTTTTAGGGCGGCTGATTTAGCAGAGATCGAACGTCTGACGGCAAAAGTCGCAGATCGCACCATGCTCGGCCTCATGATGCGCTATCACCCTGCGTTCCGCGCCTTGGCTGATCTGGATATGTCGAGCGCGGTGCGTTTTAGCCTCGATATCGGGCATGACGTGACGCAGTGGCGACAAAACTGGAAATTTTCGGAAAGCTATGCGGCGAAGGCTGACGGCGGCGGTGTGCTGCTGGACCTCTGCCACGAGATCGACATGGCGTCGGTTCTGTTCCCCGACCTCACGCTCAAATCGGTCACGTCTGTTGGTCATCCAAACTACGATGGCGTTGATTTTTCATCGCGTCTGACCGTGCAAACGGGGGCAGGGGCCGAAGGGTCGATCGGGATGGATTATCTGACCCCCCAGCTTCACCGTCGCACCATCGTCTATGGCGTCGATGCGATCTACGATTTCGACTTTGCAGCTCAACGCTACGAAGTCAAAGACGCGACAGGCGCCCGCCTGATTGATCTGCCGCTCGAACGAAACGAGATGTTCGTGGGGATCACACGCGATTGGATTGCGCTCCTTGAGGGGCGCGAAACTACAAACCGACTGCTGCCACGCATTGACCGCGTGACCGCCAGTACAGCGCTCACCGCTGCCGCTTGGGAAGCGCGGCAGTTCGTTGGGCACATCACAAAGGAGATCCCATGATTTTGGGTCATATCGGCGTCCGCAAGGGCTCTAAGGGCGTTCCGCGTAAGAACTTCAAACCGATCTGCGGTAAGCCCCTGATCGACTGGTCGCTGGAACAATTGCTCGAACATCCGCAGGTGGATGCAGTTGTTGTCTCGACCGATGATGAAGAGATTTACGAACACGCCGTTGCCAAGGGCACGCTGGCGATTGGGTTGCGGCCTGATCACCTCGCCACGGATGCGGCGGGGAAATGGGGCGTATGGCAGCATGCGCTTGAGGCGTCCGAGGCACTGATCGGCAAGGTCGATGCGTTTCTGGATCTCGACGCGACCTCGCCATTGCGGTTGCCGTCGGACATCACAGACGCGCTGGCGCTTTATCATGCAGAGCACCCCGATATGGTCATGTCCTGCTGTGAGGCACGCAAGAACCCCTATTTCAACCTTGTGGAACCCGATGAAACGGGCGCGTTGCATGTGTCGAAACCCCTCCCCGGTGGGGTGGTGGCGCGTCAGGCTGCACCGACCGTCTATGAACACGCGGCAAGCACCTATGTGGTCAAACCAGATTACCTAAAGACCGCAAAATCGCTCTATGAGGGGCGCGTCATTCCCTATCTGATGGATGCAGATCGTTGTGTCGACATCGATAGTCCGTTTGATTTCAAACTCGTAGAATTCCTACTTAATGACCGACTGAAAGAGGCATCCAATGGCTGATCAACTTAAGGGCCGCACGGTTTTCATCACTGGCTCTGGCGGTGTTCTGGGCTCGACCTATGTGCGGCGGATGCTTGATGAAGGCGCGCGTGTCATCGCCTCTGACCTCAAAGGCCACCGCGCCGATGCGCTGGTTGAAAAGCACGGCTCGAACGAGAACTTCCGTTTCTATGACCTAGACGTTGGCGATGAGGACGGCTGTTCCGAGATTTTCAAACGCATTCTGGCCGATGGCTGGGAACCGAACGTTGTTCTGAACAACGCGGCGATCACGGGCGAGTTGTTGATGGGCGCGGGCAAACCTTTTCCTGACTTCGCGGACACCAGTGTCGAAGATTTCGAACGCACCCTGCGCACGAACCTGACAGGCGCGTTTATGATCGCACGTCAGATGGACCGCGACATTGTCGGCAAATGGCCCTGCACGCTGATCAACGTCGCGTCGATGTATGCGCTGAATGGCGCACACCACCCGATTTATGACGGCATGCCGTTCAAGAACTTCTCGGCCTATGGCGTGACCAAAGCGGGTATTCACGGCCTGACCGTTTGGCTGGCTGGCTACTGGGCACCGCGCAAGGCGACGGTGAACACCATTGCGCCGGGTGCGGTGTTCAATAACCATTCCGAGGAATTCCAACGCCGCGTGGGTGAATTGATCATGGCGGGCCGCATGTGCGAGCCCGATGAAATCGCGGACGTGATGTTGTTCCTTGCCAGCCCGCAGTCAGGCTACATGACAGGCCAGTTGGTCAATGTCGATGGTGGCTTTAGCGCGTGGTAAAAGCGTCAATCGCGGCGAGCGTTTTTTGAACGGCGCCTGTGTGTTCTGTAAAGAACGCGTCAATCTGATCGGGGTCGGCCTGCGGGTCGGCCCCGATTGCGTTTATCAACTCGTCTGTTGACTGAACGTGGGTGCAAACGCCTGCGGTAATTGCCTCAACAGCGGGGTATTCGATGGTGTGGATATCTGGCCCGACAATCACTGGTTTCTTCATCGCCAGCGGTTCGATGACGTTATGTGCGCCGTAAGGGGTAAAGCCACCGCCAACAATGACCTTATCCGCCATAGCGAGGTAGAAATACATCTCGCCAATGCTGTCGCCCAAGAGGACATCGACCTGTGGTGCGTTGCCCCGGCCTTGCAGAAACGCGTCGAAACAGGCCGTGCGGTTCACCACGTAAAGTCCCGCATCACGGAGCATCGTTGCGACTTCGGCAAAGCGTTCAGGCTTGCGCGGCACGTAGACAAAGAGTGGAGCATTCTCGCCGCGTGTCGCCTTAATCGCGTCGATATAAACCTCGTCTTCGCCCTCGACGGCGCTAGCGATGGTGATCACGGGTCGATCGGGGGCCATCCACGCGCGCGCCGCGACACCAGCGACGGGCAGCTCAGCAGGGATCGGTTGTTCAAACCGTGTTTCCCCCGTGATGGCGATGTTGGTGACGCCAACGCTCGCGAAACGATCCCGTTGAAGGGCGGATTTCACCAGAGCACCCGCAAAGCCACGCATCAGGTCGGCGCGGGCAGGGGTTTTGGTTTGGTCGCGTTCATAGCTCTTGGACGGGTATTGCGCGTTGCACATAAAGAGCGGCACGCCTTTGCGACGACATTCGGTGATCATCGCGGGCCAAATCTCGACCTCCATCACCAGCCCGTATTTCGGGGTGAAAGCGCGAAAGAATTTGGCATAGGTCCAGCGGAATTCGAACGGCACCCAAACCGCGCGAAGTCGTCCAGCGGCGATCTCATCGGCAAAGACACGCTCGGCCTCGCGACGCCCTGTGGGGGTGAAGTGGGTGGTGACAACCGTTTCGCCACGGTCGAGAAGCGCCCGAACCAGAGGAACCGCGCTGCGCATTTCACCCAGTGAAACCGCATGGATCCAGACCGATTTCGGCATCGGTTTGTGCGTTCCAAAGCGTTCCTTAAGATGCTGAAAATAAAGTGCATCCTTCTGTCCGCGACGCCACAGGTAAATCAGGATCAGCGGAAATCCGATAATCCAAGCCGCCTTGTAGAGCGAAAGCCAGCGGCGCAATCGCGGAGTGGGGAACTGTGCAATCATTGCGTTAGTTTATCAACGAAACGAGACGGGCCGCTAGATCAAGTTTTCGATCCCGCTCTGCGGCGATCAATGTCGTTGCGGCACGTGTTTGCGCAGAGAGTATGGCGGGGTCCAAGGCGACGATATCTGTCGACCCGTTGATGGCTAGGGCGCCACCGACACCGTCTAGCATTTTGTAGTCAAATGCGAAATTCGCGGTACGCGGACCGTGGAGGACGGGGCAATTCAGGTTGACGGCTTCCCACGGGTTATGGCCCTCAATGTCGCAGAAGGTGCCACCGATCAGCGCGAACTCTGCCATCCGATACCAGAGCCCCATTTGTCCAAAGCTGTTGTCGATGATGACATCTGCATCCCGCAGCGATGCGCTATCTGCGCCTATGGCCACCTTTAGCCCGCGTTCTGTCGCCGCCGCGACGATGTCGTCGGTGCGCTTTGGACGACGTGGCGCAATCACCAAGAGGCTACCCGTTCGTTGGGTTTGAGCATCGAGCGCAATCGCTTCGTCCGCAGGGTGGCTCGACGCGCAGAGCCATAGTGACCGCCCGTTCAGGCCTCGTTCAATCACAGCGCGTTCCTCTGGCCAATCTGACAAGGGCGGGGCAATTGGTTTGAGCGATCCCGAGACCGTCACATCGCGACCGCCAAGTTTGGTCAAGTTCGTGGCAGTTTCATCTTCTTGGGCATCGATGATCGCGATCTGAGAGAGCGCCGCGCCGTAAACCTCAGCGGCCTTGGCCCTTTTCTCAAACGCATCCTTGTTAAGACGAGCGTTGACGATGGCTTGTCCAATCCCACGTTCCGCCACCCGCCAGACCATCGCAGGCCAGAGGTCTTGTTCCGCCCAGATCGCAAGGTCAGGTTTCCAGTGGTCGAGGAACCGATCCATCGCATTGGGTAGATCAATGGGGAGGAACTGATGGACCGCACCGTCAATCGGGTTGCGATCCCATGCTGTGGACGAATTGAGCGCGGTCGAGGTCACCAAAAACTGCAGGTCTGGCCGCATCTCGCGCATCATAAGGATCAACCCGCGCAGGGCCATAACCTCGCCCACGCCAACGCCGTGCATCCAAATGAGTGGCCCGTTGGGGCGGTGGGCGCTCGGGTAGCCGAGCTTTTCGCGCCAGCGTGTCGGATGTTCTTTACCACGTTTGAGCCTGCGTTTGAGGATAATCGGCGCAATGGGTTCGATCACACCCGTCGCAATCATCAAAAGACCCAGGGAAAACGGCGGCTTACTCACTGTCCGTAAACGCTTTTTGCAAGGACCCTGACCAGAAACTCTCTGTCCCGAGGATCGTCATGAAACGCTCTGCGGCGCTGCCTTCGCCAAAAGCAGCATGGCGGTCATAGCGATTGCCCCAGTTCGAGGCGAGAAACTCTGCAATCGCGGCACGGTCATAGGCCGAGACGTGGCGGATGCTTTCGGCCTGTGCGCGGTTCGTCTGACGGGTGCCGACGTCCAAAGACGGGATCCCGATAAACGGAGCCTCGCGCACGCCCGCGCTGCTGTTGCCGATCATCGCCGAGGCATTGCGCATCAGTTCCGAGAAATGGGCAAAGCGCATGGAGGGCAGAATGCGGAACCGATCCTTGGGCAGGGTGTCCATTGCAGCCAGAATACCATCCGTTCCGGGATCGTTGTTCGGTGCGATCACGACGTAGGATTTCCCAGAGGCCACCAGCTCGGCATACAGCGACGCGGCCTGATCGCCCATGGTCTCAGCTTCAGAAGTTACGGGATGGAAAACCACGATGCCAAAGTCGTCAAACGGGATGGCATAGCGCGCTTTTACGTCGTCAATCGTCACGCCCGACGGTTGGGAATGGAAATCCAACTCAGGTGAGCCGATCACATGGATCGCCCCTTCGGGTTCACCCAGTGCCATAACGCGGCGTCCTGCATCCTGCGAGGACACGAAATGGTGGCTCGCGAGTTTGGAGTTACAATGGCGGAACACCTCGTCAATCGTGCCCGACACTTCGCCGCCCTCGATATGCGCCGAACGGATGTAGTTGGTGGCGCAGACCAGCGCACAAGCGAGCGCTTCGATCCGATCGCCATGGATAACGACGAGGTCGGGTTTGTGCTCCATACAGAAGTCAGAAAACCCGATCACGGTTTTCGCAAGGATCATATCCTGCGGATCACCCGCCCGTTGGTTCAGGAACTCGTGCACCTGAACGCCGGGGACGCGATGAACCTCAATCTTCGTCATGCCGTATTGTTCGAGCATATGCATGCCCGTCACAAAAAACGACACATCAAAGCCCGCGTCGCGGCACGCAATCGCAAGTGGCTCTAGCTTGCCAAAATCGGCACGAGTGCCAGTGACGAAGAGAATGGAACGGGTCATGACTGCTCTTTTAGCGCAAAGGGTTAGCGAAATGCTAACGCAAATCGCTCCACTTTAGCTGGGTGTTCCGTGTCACTGCGCGGGTCAGCGTCTTGCCGACGACCTTATCAAACTCGTAGCCAGCGATTTCACCCGAGCCAGGACGACGCGCCCAGATGTCAGCTTCGGTGATCACGTGGCCTTCGGGGAGGTCCTTATCCGCGACGACCGAGGCACGTGCGAAGGCATAAACAGGTTCTTCGGCTTTGGTGCGTTGTTTGGGGTTGTTCGCTGCGATCCAAATCTCTTTGGAGCGGTCGATGATGTGGCGCAGTTCGGACGGGTCCATCGAGTTGATGATGTCTGGCCCCTTGCGGTAGCGGGTATCGGTATAGTGGCGTTCAAGGATGCAAGCACCCAAAGCCACCGACGCCAGCGCCATTTCCGGCCCGATCGAGTGGTCAGAGAAACCGACCACCGCATTCGGGAACGCGTTTTTCAGGTCGGTGACACCACGCAGCGAAACGATTTCGGCAGGCGACGGGTAGAGGTTTGTGCATTCGAGAAGAGCGTACTCAACGCCCGCATCTTCGAGGATTTGAACCGAGGCGCGGATCGTGTCGATTGTCTGCATCCCTGTTGACATAATCACTGGTTTGCCCTTCTTCGCGATATGGCGAATGAGGGGGAGGTTATCCGCCTCACCAGAGCCAATCTTATAGGCAGCAACGTCGAGTTCCTCGAGGAAATCGGCAGCGGCGCGGCTGAACGGAGTCGAAATCCAGATCATCCCCAGTTCTTCGGAATAGCGTTTCAGCTCTGCCTCTTCGTCTTTGGACAGGGCGCAACGTTCCATCACGTGCCAGATCGACACGTCCGCGTTCGGTGGGAAGATCGACTTTGCCTCATCGGTCATCTCATCTTCGATGATATGGGTCTGGTGCTTGATCATCTCACAGCCAGACAAAGCAGCGAGGCGCACCATTTCCTTGGCCACGTTCAAGTCGCCGCCGTGGTTGATACCGATTTCAGCAATGACGAGAGGGGGGTGGTCAGGTCCGATTTTGCGGCCAGCGATTTCCATGGGTAACTCCAAAACGAATTTGTTTTAGACCTAAGCGGGAACGGGGCGTCCTGCAATCGGCAATCTGGGCATGAAAGGTTGCATTCTGAGGCCTCATAGCCCAAATGATGCCAGCGAACGATAAAGGGCAGGGTATGCTAAAGAACCTCTGGAATAAGGCGAAGGCTTGGGAAAAAGCCCGCAATAAATCCTATGAAAAGCCCATCGTGACCGCAGAAGACCGCGAGCGCGCGCACTATTATGCAAAGTGGATTGACCACGGGTTCCTCCGCGTACGCTGGACAAATTTCGACCAGATTGCCGAAGGGGTTTATCGGTCTAACCATCCTAGCCCTGAACGTATGGCCGAAATGGCGGAGCTGGGGATCAAGACGGTGATTAACCTTCGAGGCGGCGCGAATATCCCGACATCGCTGCTCTCTACTGAGGCGGCTGAAAAATATGGGATGAAGGTCATCACGATCGGCATGTCTGCCCGCAGCGCCCCAAACCCCGATCAGATCGTTAAATTCATGGATGTCATGGAAACGGCGGAAAAACCGGTTCTGATCCACTGTAAATCGGGCGCAGATCGCACGGGGCTCGCCGCTGTGATTTACCTGACCGAGATGCTGGGCGTGTCGGTCGAGGACGCCAGCGCACACCTCAGCAGCAAGTATTTGCATTTCAAATGGTCGAAAACGGGTGTGCTGGACCTGTTTTTCGAAAACTACCGCAAAGCGCATGACGCGACAGGCATCGGCCTGCGCGAATGGGTGACTACGGTTTACGATCAGGACGCGTTGAACCGCGAATTTGCGGCGCGTTAACCGCCTGTGTGGCTCATGTGGCGGCTGACGCGGCCATCGACCGTTTGACGCGAATAATCGAAATCGTGGCCTTTGGGTTTCAGACCAATCGCACAGTGAATGGCGGCCTCTAGCACAGCGTCGTCGTTTGACGCGCGGAGCGGTTCGCGCAGGTCGGAATGACCTTCTTGCCCCAGACACGTGTAAATCTCGCCCGTGCAGGTGATCCGCACGCGGTTACAGCTTTCGCAGAAATTATGCGACATTGGTGTGATGAGGCCGATCTTTTGGCCTGTTTCTTCGATGCGGATATATCGCGCAGGCCCGCCTGATCGTTCCGCCAGATCGGTGAGGGTAAACCGTTCGCCCAGTTGCTTGCGCAGATCGTTCAGCGACCAATATTGGCCCAGACGATCCTCGTTTCCGATATCGCCCATTGGCATCACCTCGATAAAGGTGAGGTCCATGTCACGTTCGGCGCACCAGCTCTGGAGGGTGAAGAGTTCGTCCTCGTTGAAGCCCTTTAGAGCAACCGCGTTGATTTTGACGCGCAGCCCCGCCCTTTGCGCGGCATCAATCCCTTTGATCACTTGGGGCAGGCGGCCCCAGCGAGTGATGTCAGCGAATTTCTGATCGTCGAGCGTGTCGAGCGATACGTTCACACGCCGCACACCCGCCGCATAGAGGTCATCCGCGTATTTTGCCAGCTGACTGCCGTTTGTGGTCAGCGTCAGTTCCTTGAGCGCACCACTGTCGAGGTGGCGCGTCATGGCGTTGAAAAACGTCATGATCCCGCGGCGAACGAGCGGTTCGCCGCCCGTGATACGTAACTTTTCGACGCCAAGTCCGATAAAGGCGCTGCACAGCCGATCCAACTCTTCGAGCGTCAGGAGGTCCTTTTTCGGAAGGAACTCCATATTCTCAGACATGCAATAGACGCAGCGGAAATCGCACCGGTCTGTGACGGACACCCGAAGGTATTTAATCGCGCGTGCGAAGGGATCAATGAGCTGCTTTTCCATGACGGCGAAGGTAGGGCGCTGCATGGGCTCCTGCAAGGGGCAAGCGATAGGTGATTTTTATCTATTCGACCAAAGTCGCGCTCTAGTCTTTTATCAAACGGAGAGCTTCTTTGCGGGCGAAGGGCTTCATCGCGGCGCCGTGGGCATCGATAAAGCTGCGCACCCGTTCAGGATCTCGTTTCGACAGATCGCGCAGCCACCAGCCGATGGCCTTTTGAATGAACCAATCGTGGTCGCGTACATAACTGCCTGCCCAATCGAGAATGCGTTCACGGATCGCGAGGTCGGCCTCTTTGGGGAAGGTCATTTTCGTCCAGGGCAAGGTGATGACGAGGGCCGCGCGGCGGGTCCAACTATGGGGTGAGACAGTCCAGTTTTCGACTTGGTCAATCCGCGAAGGATCAGCCATCAGGCGTTTTTCGCCCGATTTACAAACGTGATCGGCGATGGCCCAGCCGTCGAAATCGGGCACCCATGATGCGATCAAGTCCCATGCCGCTGTGTCGTCGGGGCGGATGCGGGCTTGTTCCAGAAGTTTAGCGGCGAGGATGCGCGTTTCATGAACATCAGCGGCCCAGAGGTCGGCACAGAGCGCGAGGCGTTCGTCCAGCGTCACAGCCTCGCGGATCTCTTTGGACAGGTCCGTCAGCACGGGCACCTTGATCCCCAAAACGCGGCGCGTGGTCTTGTGGTATTTCGCCATCTCAATCGCGTCAGCGGGATTTGCCAGCGCGTCGAGTTGGGCGAGGATATCGTCGATGGTCATATCAGTCCCGTGGCTTTTCTAGTTGCCATGTGAGGTGCGTTTTCACCGTAGGCCATTCGTGCGCAAGGATCGAATAGACGCAAGTATCGCGGAGCGATCCATCTGCCATCACCATATGTGACCGAAGTACGCCATCGAGTTTCGCGCCAAGTCGTTCAATCGCAGCGCGGCTTTGGTGGTTCATGAAATGGGTGCGGAATTCGACAGCGTTGCAGCCCAACGCCTCGAACGCGTGAGTGAGCATCAGCCGTTTGACTTGGGTGTTCATCGGGCCGCGCTGGACCGACTTGCGATACCACGTGGACCCGATTTCCAGACGCTTATTATCAGCGTCGATGTTCATGTAAGTCGTCATGCCGACGGCCTTGCCCTCGGGGGTGAGGATCGCGAAGGGCAGCATCGATCCCTCGTCCATTAGACCCAAACGACGATCAATTTCTGCCTCAACCCCATCGGGGGCAGGGATCGTCGTGTACCAGAGTTTCCACAACTCGCCATCAGCGGCGGCCTCAATCAGATCGACTGCGTGGTTTTGGCTTAGCGGAGCGAGCGTGACGGCGGTATCGGAAAGCGTAATAGGTGTGGGCCACATCAGATATAATCCTCAATTCCAGTGGGTTTGCCGTCAATCGTGACGCGGTTCTTCTCGTTCCAATAGTCGTGAATGCCTGCCTCGCCTTTGCCGTCCGACCACGTGTCCAAGGTCTCACGATGACCTTGGTGATCAAAATAGGGGACGGCATAGCCACACGAGGTTTGTACGAGGTCGACGTTCAAGTCGTAGATTTGCCGTGCACCCACATGAGCGTCAAAATGACTGTTCAGCTCTGCCCAATCCGCGTCCCCAACATGAACCGCGCGGGCGGTGCCATAGGCGCGCAGGATCAGGGGGCGTTTTTCGAACCCGCACCACATCACGGTCATGCGGGTGTTTTCCCTAAGATGCCCTGCCGTTTCATTGCCGGACCCCGTCAGGTTCCGCCAGATCAGACGATTAGGCCCCAGAATACGCAGGCTGTCCCCGCCCTTGGGTGACAGATTGACCCGACCATCCGCCGCTGCGGTCGCTACAAAGTAGACGTGCTGCGCTTCGGCAAATCCGCGGGTGTTGTCATCAAAGGACGGAAACTGTTTTGCCATTATTCGACCGTCACCGATTTCGCGAGGTTGCGCGGCTGGTCCACGTCGGTGCCTTTGGCAACGGCTGTGTAATAGGCCAACATTTGCGCAGGGACCGCATAGAGGATCGGGGCAAGGTAGTCGTCGACTTCTGGCATGATCAAGGTCTGCCAGACGCCTTCGCCTGCCTCATCCGCGCCTTTCTTATCCGTGACCAAGAGGACCTGACCACCACGGGCCATGACCTCTTGCATATTGCTCACGGTCTTGTCGAAGAGCGCATCACGCGGCGCCATAACGATCACTGGCACGTGCTGGTCCACAAGGGCGATGGGCCCGTGTTTCAATTCGCCCGATGCATAGGCTTCGGCGTGGATGTAGCTGATTTCTTTGAGTTTCAGCGCACCCTCAAGCGCGAGCGGATACATCTTGCCACGACCCAAGAACAGGATGTCACGTGCCTCTGCCAGTTTGTGGGACAGAGTTTCACAACGGGCTTCGATGGTCAGTGCAGTGTTCACGATCCCAGGTAGGGCACGCAGGGCGGTGATCTTTTCCGCCAGTTCTGCATCGGTTAAACGCCCGCGCTGACGGGCGGCACTGAGGACCAGCATAGCGAGGGTCATAAGTTGGTTGGTAAAAGCCTTGGTCGAGGCAACGCCAACTTCAACGCCAGCAAGGATCGGCAGGACCAGATCGCTTTCCCGCGCGATAGAGCTTTCGGGTACGTTGACCACGGCGACGATCTTGTCCGCTTTGCCCGCGCAATAGCGCAGGGCGGCGAGGGTATCAGCGGTTTCGCCAGACTGGCTGACAAAGAGCGCAACAGTGCCTTCGGTTATCGGCGGCTCGCGGTAGCGGAATTCGGATGCCACGTCGATTTCGACGGGCAGGCCAGCGATCTGTTCGAACCAGTATTTGGCAACGTTACAGGCGTAGAATGCGGTGCCACAAGCGACCATCGTCAGACGATTGATCCGCGTGAAATCTAGGCCGCCATCGGGCAGAGTGACGGTATCGCCTTTGAGATAGCGGTTCAGCACTTCGGACATGACGACCGGCTGTTCGGCGATCTCTTTGGCCATGAAGTGTTTGTAGCCACCTTTGTCGATGCGGGCGGCGTCGATGTTGACCTTGCGCACTTCGCGGTTGACCTGCTCGCCATCCGCGTCCCGAATTTCGAGCGAGGTGCGGGTGATAACTGCCCAGTCACCTTCGTCGAGGTAGGTGATGGTGTCAGTCAGCGGCGCAAGCGCAATTGCATCAGACCCAACGAACATCTCACCAGTGCCGTGACCGATGGCGAGGGGACTGCCCTTGCGGGCTGCGATCAACAGGTCTTCTTCACCTTCAAACAAGAGGCAGAGCGCATAGGCCCCTTCGAGGCGAGCAATCGTGTTCTGTGCAGCCTCACGCGGGCTTTGACCTTGCGCTACGAAATGCTGCGCGAGGAGGGCAACCGTTTCCGTGTCAGTATCGGTTTCATGAGCTATGCCATGTTCCGCGAGGAATTCACGCAGTTCGCGGAAGTTCTCGATGATGCCGTTGTGGACAACGGCGACTTTACCCGAACGGTGCGGGTGCGCGTTGCCTTCGGTGGCGGCGCCGTGGGTGGCCCAACGGGTGTGACCAATACCTGCCTTACCAGCAAGCGGTTCATGCACCAGACGGTCCGATAGGTTAACCAGTTTACCAACCGCCCGACGACGATCCAGAACACCATTGTTCACGGTCGCAATACCCGCAGAGTCATACCCGCGGTATTCAAGCCGTTTCAGCGCTTCCACCAAAATTGGCGCGGCTTCGTGATTGCCGAGAACTCCTACAATCCCACACATAATTAGGACCCCTTTGCCTTTTTGGCTTTGAGCATTTCAAATAATTTAATAGCGAACCCAGCCTTATTTTCCTGCTTGGTCCGCGCGATGGCCATTGCACCATCTGGAATATCTTTGGTCACCACAGTGCCCGTGGCGGTCATGGCGTTATTGCCGACCGTGACAGGGGCAACCAGCATCGTTGCAGAACCAATAAAGCTGTTCGCGCCGATGGTGGTCTTATGTTTGAACACGCCGTCGTAGTTGCAGGTGATCGTACCCGCGCCGACGTTGGTCTTTTTGCCGATGAAGGCATCGCCGATGTAGGTGAGGTGGTTGACCTTCGCGCCCTCATCAATCGTCGCGTTTTTGATTTCAACAAAGTTGCCGATGTGAACGTCTTCGTTGAGTTCCGCACCGGGGCGGAGACGCGCGAATGGACCTACGGTGGAACCACGGCTGACGTGGCACCCTTCGAGGTGTGAAAAGGCACGGATGGTTGCGTTGGATTCCACCGTCACGCGGGGGCCAAAGACAACGTTCGGCTCAATGATTGCATCGCGGCCAATGACGGTGTCGTGCGCAAAGATCACGGTTTCTGGCGCGTGCAGGGTCACGCCGTTCTCCATCGCCTCTGCCCGCATCGCGTTTTGGAACATCTGTTCGGCACGAGCGAGTTCAGCGCGGGTGTTGATGCCGAGCGTTTCAGCCTCGTCACAACGCACAACGGTCGCGGACAGACCTCGGTTGCGGGCGATGCCAACAATATCGGGCAGGTAATATTCGCCCGAGGCATTGTCGTTGCCGACTTCATCAAGGAGAGAGAACAACAGCTGCGTATCAACGCAGATCACACCTGAATTGCAGAGCGGAATTTCGCGTTGTGCCTCTGTCGCGTCTTTGAATTCCACGATCCCCGTCAGATCATCGCCATCGGTGATCAGGCGGCCATAACGGACGGTCGGATCGTAAACTTCGAACCCGAGAACGATGACGTCATGGGTTGCGCGAGCGTCGAGCATGGATTGTAGCGTTTCAGGGCGGATAAACGGTGTGTCACCAAAAGCCACAAAGACGTTGCCGTCGATGCCTGCCAGCGCTTCACGTGCTTGAAGCGCTGCATGCCCCGTGCCGAGTTGCTCCTCTTGGGTTACAACCTCCGCATCGGGGTTCCAGTCTTTGACCGCAGCCTCAACCGCCTCGCCACCATGACCCACGACAACAACCGTGTGGTCGAGCCCCAAAGCCTCCCCCGATTTCATCGCGTGAACGACCAGCGGGGCACCCGCGATTTTATGCAGAACCTTGGGCAGGTCGGAGTTCATCCGCGTCCCCATACCCGCAGCCAAAACGATCAAAGAATTGCTCATATTCGCCTCTTAAAATTTGCCCCTGTATGGCGTTCCTTGGGGCTTACCGCAAGATTTGGGGCTTCACATCACCTTTCGCTTCGTTACACCTGTGGCAAAACTGAATTGGGGATGGCTATGCGCACTGTGATTTTCGACTTGGATGGGACCTTGGCGGATACCAGTGTCGACCTCATAAATGCCGCAAACACCTGTTTTCGTGGGCTTGGGCTGGGTGACTTGCTAGATCCAACGCAGGACGCAGCGATTGCCGTCCGTGGTGGCAGAATGATGCTGACCGAAGGGTTCAAGCGCGCTGGAGACATCGACCCAGCAGAGATCGACCGTCAGTATCCTGTCTTGTTGCAGGCCTACGCTCAGGATGTTGCCACTCATACGACGCTTTATGATGGCGCGATGGAGGCGGTAGAGCAGTTGAAATCCGATGGGTTCGCTGTGGGTGTTTGCACGAACAAACCCGAAGGCCTCGCGATTGCGGTGCTCGACGCGCTGGGCGTGCGGAGCGCGTTTGGATCGCTGATCGGCGCAGACACGCTGCCCGTTCGCAAGCCAGACCCTGCACCTTTGCGTGCTGCGGTTGAACGGGCAGGGGGTGATCCGATGCGGTCGCTTTTGGTTGGTGACAGTATTACTGACCTCGATACGTCCCGCGCGATGAATGTCCCGAGTGTGATGGTAACCTTTGGTCCTGCTGGAATGGCGGTCGCTGACCTGAACCCTGATGCACTGATCCATCATTACAGCGAACTGCCTGCCGTTGCGGCAGAACTCCTGTCGTAACCCATTGACCCTTTGGGGCCGATCCGCCACCGTATTGGTATGACTGAAGTATTCAAAGGTTCGTTTACTCAACAGGAACCGATCCCCGAAGAGGCGATCGAGGCCGCCGTTCGTGTCATGCAAACGGGGCGCTTGCACCGTTACAACACGGTGGGTGACGAAATTGCGGAAACTGCCCTCCTTGAGGAAGAATTCGCCGAAGCGATGGGGGCGAAATATTGCCTCGCCGTTGCCTCGGGCGGGTATGCGATGACAACTGCCCTCAGGGCGGTTGGGGTGAAACAGGGTGATCCTGTGTTAACCAATGCCTTCACGCTCGCCCCAGTTCCCGGCGCGATTGCAGCGGTGGGGGCCAAGCCGATCTATGTCGATGTGGACGAGGGGTTGGTGATCGACCTCAACGACCTGCGTGCAAAGATCGGGCAGGCCAAGGTTCTGCTCTTGTCCCATATGCGTGGGCATATCTGCGACATGGACGAACTAATGCGCATTTGTGGTGCGGCAGGCGTTACCGTGATCGAGGATTGCGCCCACACGATGGGGGCCACGTGGCACACGATCCCTTCGGGGCGGTTCGGCACCTTCGGCTGCTATTCGACGCAGACTTATAAGCACATGAATTCGGGCGAAGGCGGTCTATTGATCAGCGATGACGCCCAAGCCATGGCACGTGCGATCATGCTGTCGGGGAGCTATATGCTTTTTGATCGGCACCGTGCAGCGCCCAAGCCAGAGATTTTCGCGCAGATCAAATATGAGACCCCGAACATATCGGGACGCATGGATAACCTGCGGGCTGCGATCTTGCGTCCGCAGTTGCGGCGGTTGAACGAACAATGCGGGAAATGGAACGCGCGGTACCGCGTCGTCGAGGCGGGATTGCGCGGCACTACGGGTCTGACGCTCATTGATCGCCCTGAAGAAGAGGGCTTTGTCGCGTCCTCATTCCAGTTTCTGTTGTTGGACTGGGCGCCCGACAAAATCCGCGATGTCATCGGACGATGTGCGGCGCGTGGGGTTGAACTGAAATGGTTCGGTAATGAAGAACCCGTTGGATTCACGTCGAAATACAGCAGTTGGCGCTATGCCGATTGCAAACCGATGCCTCAGACCGATCGTATCCTCGCGGGTATCATGGACATGCGGTTGCCGCTGACCTTCTCGCTTGAGGATTGCGCGCAGATCGCGCGGATCATTCGGGCCGAGGTGAATGCCGTCTGGCAGCAAGAGGCGAAAACACCGTGAAACGGGCCGAGGTCGAAGAGGAAATTCGCGGATTTTTGGCGCAGTTGAAACGGCCAATGCCTGAATTTTCTTTGGCGACAGAACCCACAGGTGACGGCTGGCCTGCTGTTTTGGGGGATGGTCCAGCCTTTACGTGGGTCGTCACAGAACGCGGCGTCGAACGGGACCGCCGCGTTGTTGATGGACACGAGGTCGTATTCCTCTGCATGGAAATCCTGACTGCTAGGTTTGCCCGCGAAGCTGAAAAAAAGACCCGTCAGACCAAACGCGCCAGCCTGTGGACTCGACTAAAGGCACGCGGCGATTTTGGGGTCGGTTTGGATGACTATTCGCGTCAAACGTGGATGGAAGGGCATGTTCGTTTGATGAAATCGCTCCAGTCGGGATGGGGCACGCGGGTGAAGCTCAATTACGAAATGATCCTGCGAAAATATCCGCTTACGGCCAATGAACGCCGTGACGCGCGGGTGCTCGACCTCTCTGAATTCGGCCTGAACTAACCGTCATGTGAAAACGGTGGATTGACGCGACTCGAATTCTGCGCCTAGAAATGAACAAGCGTTCAATAAAGCGCAGGGAGGAATGCATATGTTCACCGCGTCGATGAGATTCGATCTGGGAGAAGAGGTCGAGGCCATTCGCGATACCGTCCATTCGTGGGCGCAGGATCGGGTCAAGCCGATGGCGGCCCATGTGGATCAGTCCAACGAATTTCCCGCAGAGCTGTGGAAGGAAATGGGCGACCTTGGCCTTTTGGGTATCACCGTGCCCGAGGAATACGGTGGCGCTGGGCTGTCCTATCTGGCCCATACCATCGTTGTCGAAGAAATCGCACGGGCGTCGGCATCGGTATCGCTGTCCTACGGTGCACATTCGAACCTCTGTGTGAACCAGATCAAACTAAACGGCACGCACGAACAGAAGCAGAAATACCTGCCCGGTCTGATTTCGGGTGATCATGTCGGTGCGCTGGCGATGTCTGAAGCGGGCGCTGGGTCTGACGTGGTGTCCATGTCGCTCCGCGCGGAAAAGCGGAACGATCATTACCGTCTGAATGGCAATAAATACTGGATCACCAACGGTCCTGACGCCGATACACTGGTCGTCTATGCCAAGACCGACCCTGCCGCTGGTCCCAAAGGCATCACCGCCTTTATCGTCGAGAAATCGATGAAGGGGTTCAGCACGTCCACGCATTTTGACAAAATGGGGATGCGCGGATCGAACACGGCAGAGCTGGTGTTCGACGATGTCGAGGTCCCGTTCGAAAACGTTCTGGGCGAAGAGGGCAAAGGCGTTCGCGTTCTGATGTCTGGTCTCGACTACGAACGCGTTGTTCTCGCTGGGATCGGCACGGGCATCATGGCGGCCTGTATGGACGAGATTATGCCCTACCTCGCGACCCGCAAACAGTTTGGACAGCCCATCGGGAACTTCCAGCTGATGCAGGGTAAAATCGCGGACATGTATACCGCGCTGAACACCGCGCGTGCTTATGTTTACGAGGTGGCCAAAGCCTGTGACCGTGGTCAAGTGACCCGTCAGGACGCCGCTGCCTGCGTGCTCTATTCGTCCGAGCAGGCGATGGTTCAGGCGCATCAGGCCGTTCAAGCGATGGGCGGTGCAGGCTTTATGAACGACAGCGCGGTCAGCCGTCTGTTCCGTGACGCCAAACTGATGGAGATCGGCGCGGGCACTTCGGAAATCCGTCGTATGCTGATCGGTCGCGAACTGATGGGGTCGATGTGAAACTCTCGACCACATTCATTCCCAACCCCGAAGGTCGTGCGCGGCATCTAGAGATGATCGCATTGATCGCCGACGCTGCTGAAAAGGCTGCGGCAGGCGGCGGGGAAAAGGCGCGGGAACGCCATGTGTCACGCGGGAAAATGCTGCCGCGTGAACGTGTCGCCAATGTTTTGGATGCGGGATCTCCGTTTCTGGAAATTGGCGCGACGGCGGCGCATGGGCTTTATGATGGGGCGGCACCTTGCGCTGGAGTGATCGCTGGGATCGGCCGTGTGAACGGCATTGAATGTATGATCGTCTGTAATGATGCCACCGTAAAAGGCGGTACCTATTACCCGATGACAGTGAAAAAGCACCTCCGCGCCCAAGAGATCGCAGCCCAGTGCAATCTGCCCTGCGTTTACCTCGTGGACAGCGGCGGTGCGAACCTCCCGAACCAAGACGAAGTGTTCCCCGATCGCGACCACTTTGGCCGGATTTTCTTTAATCAGGCGAATATGTCGGCGGCGGGTATTCCGCAGATCGCAGCTGTCATGGGGTCCTGCACGGCGGGTGGGGCTTATGTGCCCGCCATGTCCGATGTGTCGGTGATCGTGAAAGAGCAGGGGACGATCTTCCTCGCTGGTCCGCCACTGGTCAAAGCTGCAACGGGTGAAGTCGTCAGTTCCGAAGACCTAGGCGGTGGCGATGTTCATACGCGCCTTTCCGGTGTTGCGGATTATCTGGCCGAGGATGATGCTCATGCGCTGTCTCTCGTGCGTCAGGCGGTGGCCTCAACCTCGCGTCAGACCCCAATGACGGTGAAACGCGAAACGCCCGAACTGCCCGCCTGCGATCCCGAGGAACTGCTGGACATCGTGCCGCCAGATCTAAAGACGCCCTACGATATTCGCGCCGTGATCGCGCGTATCGTGGACGGCTCTCGGTTTGATGAATTCAAGGCGCGGTTTGGCGAAACTCTGGTCACGGGATTTGCTCATATCGACGGTTGGCCCGTAGGCATCGTCGCCAATAACGGAGTTTTGTTCTCTGAGGCGGCGCAGAAGGGTGCGCACTTCGTCGAACTGTGTTCCCAACGGAAAATCCCGCTGATCTTCTTGCAGAACATCACGGGCTTTATGGTGGGTCGGAAATACGAAAACGAAGGCATTGCCCGCCACGGTGCAAAGATGGTGACTGCCGTTGCAACGACCAAGGTTCCAAAGATCACGGTGTTGGTTGGTGGATCGTTCGGCGCTGGTAATTATGGCATGTCTGGAAGGGCTTACAGTCCGAACTTCTTGTGGTCGTGGCCCAATTCGCGCACCGCTGTGATGGGTGGCGAACAGGCCGCTGGCGTGTTGGCGACCGTGAAACGTGATGCCATCGAACGGGCTGGTGGCACGTGGTCGGAAGACGAAGAAGCGGCCTTTAAAAAGCCCACGCTGGACATGTTCGAAGAGCAATCGCACCCGCTCTATGCCTCGGCACGGCTCTGGGATGATGGCGTCATTGACCCTCGCAAAACGCGCGATGTGCTTGCACTTTCCCTGTCAGCATCGTTGAACGCCTCCATTGAAGACACGACATTCGGCGTGTTCAGGATGTGAGGGCGATCATGGCAAAAATGCCGGAAGAAGGCCGTTTCGAATACGGCAAGATGGACAAACAGACGGGCGCTCAGTGGGTGCATGTCACGCCAGAAATGGCGCGGGCGCATCCGCAAGGGAAACTCAACCTCCCGCTCTGGCTGATCACTGGTGTTTTTGCGGCTTTCGGTCTTTTGCAACTGGTCGAGTTCGCTCAGTTCGGTGACTGGCTGGCCTTGTTCAAAGCCGTTCTGCAACTGCTCACCGCGATCATGTTAGTGATGCGGGCGCCGATTTCGCTGATGTTGGCGGGCGCGCAGCTTTTGCTTTCGGTCTTTGGGGCCGTCACAGGCGGAATGCTGAAAAACATGTCCGAGCTGGGGGAGACAGGCGGGTTGGTTGTGCTGGCCTATCTGATCTTTTGCGGATTGTCGCTGTTCTATCTGTTTGAGGGCGACCGCCCCAATTTGATCTACCGCCACCGCTTCCGCAGTTTTCGCGGCGCTAAGGACTAACACGAGGGGTAGGGAGGCCCCGCTGGTATGTTCGGAAAAATTCTGATTGCCAATCGGGGCGAAATTGCGTGCCGTGTGATCCGCACGGCGCAGGCGCTGGGTGTGAAAACCGTTGCGGTTTATTCGGACGCCGATGCCAATGCGATGCATGTCGCCATGGCGGACGAGGCCGTGCGTCTGGGGCCAGCGCCTGTCGCCGATAGTTATCTGCGTGGCGACCTGATCATTGAGGCCGCCCTGAAAACGGGTGCCCAAGGGATCCATCCTGGATATGGGTTCCTGTCCGAGAACCCTGATTTCGTCGAGGCCGTCGAACAGGCGGGTCTCACGTTTATTGGCCCTTCGGCCACCTCCATTCGTGCGATGGGTTTAAAGGACGCCGCTAAGGCGATGATGGAAAAGGCGAACGTGCCTGTTGTTCCAGGCTATCACGGCGCCGATCAGTCGCCAGATTTTCTCGCTCAGCAAGCTGCAGAAATCGGCTATCCCGTCCTGATCAAAGCCGTCGCTGGCGGCGGCGGTAAGGGGATGCGCCGCGTCGATGATGCTGCCCATTTTGCCGAAGCGCTAGCCTCTGCACAGGCCGAGGCGCGGACAGCGTTCGGCAATGCGGATGTCCTGATCGAGAAATACATTCTTAGCCCGCGCCACATTGAGGTGCAGGTTTTCGGTGATGGCACCTCTGCTGTGCATCTGTTCGAGCGGGATTGTTCGCTCCAGCGTCGTCACCAGAAAGTCATCGAAGAGGCGCCCGCACCGGGCATGACGCCTGACTTGCGCGACCGGATGGGGGCTGCTGCGGTTAAGGCGGCAGAGGCGATTAGCTATTCCGGTGCGGGCACGGTCGAGTTCATCGTGGATGGCACGACGATGGATTTTTGGTTCATGGAGATGAATACCCGCCTTCAGGTTGAACACCCAGTGACCGAAGCGATCACAGGCGTCGATCTGGTGGAATGGCAACTGCGTGTCGCCTCGGGCGAACCTCTGCCGATGGCGCAATCTGACCTGACGATCACGGGGCACGCGTTTGAAGCCCGCCTCTACGCCGAAGACGTTCCCGCGGGTTTCCTCCCCGCAACGGGTCGTATCGCCCATTTGCAATTCGCTGATGGTGTGCGCGCTGACAGTGGTGTGCGAGCGGGCGATACGATCACCCCTTGGTACGATCCGATGATCGCCAAGCTGATCGTGAATGGCCCTGATCGTGATACCGCGCTGCGCCAACTGGCCCGAGCTTGTGCTGAGACCGAAGTTGCGGGCACTGTCACCAACCTCGGGTTCTTGGGTGCGTTGGCTCGGCATGAGGGATTTGCGGCAGGTGAGGTCGATACGGGTCTGATCGAGCGTGACCTCGACGCATTGACCTATCGTGCGGCACCTACGGCTGAGACGATTGCATTGTCTGCGGTGATCGCGATGGGGCTGGATGCGAACCCCGCGCCGCAAACAGGGTTTACGCTCTGGGTACCAGTTCCGCAGACCATTACTCTGCAGGTTGAGGGCGAAGAGGTCGTGGTAAATGTCACCACACTCTCGGCTGACCGTTTTGAGGTCGCTCTTGGTGACGCTACCGTGGCAGTTCGACGGTCGAGCGGCGGTTTGCGTCTGAACGATCAGGCCGCGCCGAACTATGTAAAACACGGCGACCGCATCACGATCTTTGCTGACCCCGTTGTCGAGATCACGATCCCTGATCCGCTGGGCCGTGGCGGCGCAGAAGCGGCAAGCGATGCGATTTTGTCCCCGATGCCGGGCCTCCTCCGCGCGATGGAGGTCACTACGGGTCAAACAGTAAAGGCTGGTGACCGACTTGCCGTGCTAGAGGCCATGAAGATGGAACATATCCTGCGTGCGCCCCGTGATGGTGTGATTGCAACAGTCGGGGCCACCGCAGGGTCACAAGTCGAAGCAGGCGCGCTTCTTATCGCGCTAGAGGAGGAAGTCGCATGATCCGTCTACACCACTGTGCTGAAACGCGTTCTATGCGGACGCTCTGGCAGCTCAACGAAATCGGCTGTGAGTTCGAAATCCAGCGCTATGATTTCGGCAAGGCTCTGCGCTCGGACGAATTCAAAGCGATCAACCCCGTCAGCCGTGTCCCTGCGTTGGAAATTGATGGCGAGGTGCTGATTGAAACGGGCGCGATTGCGGAAATCCTCTGCGAGAAGTTCCCTGAGGCTGGATTGGGTCGTCCCATTGGTGATCCTGAACGCAATATGTTCCTCCAGTTTATCCATTTCGCAGAGACGATCAGCCAGCACTGCGCGATCCTCACCCAGCAGCATGTCATGCTTTATGAAGATCACATGCGGTCCCCGATCCTGACGCAGTTGGAGCCGAAGCGGCTCGCCAAAACCATCGGCTTTATCGAAGAGCGGATGGCGGGCGATTTCCTGCTGTCTGATTTCAGCGCGGCGGATATCTGCGTGGGGCAGGCGATCTATATGGCGCAGCGTTTTGTTCGGCTCGACCCGTTCCCGCGTGTGGCCGCATGGATGGCGCGGATGACTGAACGCCCCGCGTTCCGTGCCTCACTCCCGTTGGACGGCGAGCCGCGTCTATATAACCAGTCGTTCTTTGAACCGATCCCGTCGGAGGGTGCATGAGCCACGTCCGCATATATGAGGTCGGCCCGCGTGATGGTTTGCAGAACGAAAAGGCAGTCATCGCGGTCGACGATAAGGTCGCGCTGATCAAAGCCTTGGTCGATGCGGGCCTAAAGGACATCGAGGTCGGGTCGTTCGTGTCGCCCAAATGGGTGCCACAGATGGCAGATACAGACCGCGTGATGGCCGCTCTGGATTATGCGAACGATGTGAACTACGCGACTTTGGTCCCGAACGTTAAGGGATGGGAGGGCTTCGTTCAGGCCTCTGCCAATCTGCCGCGCAACGCGGGCGAGATTGCTGTTTTCATCGCGGCCTCCGAAGGGTTCTCTAAGGCCAACCTCAACTGCACGGTCGAGGATAGCTTGTCGCGCCTCGCCCCCGTGGTAGAGGCTGCGCAAAACGCGGGCGTTCCCGTGCGGGGCTATGTGTCCTGCATCACCGATTGTCCGTTCGACGGATCGACCCCGCCAGAAGCCGTTGTTCGCGCCGTTGAGGGTTTACGCCGCCTTGCGCCGATGCCTGTTTCTTTGGGCGATACGATCGGGGCAGGGACGCCAGAGACCGTGACCCGCGTGATTAAAGCAGTGGCGGAGGTGATGCCGATTGCGGATGTCGCAGGTCACTTCCATGACACGGGCGGACGGGCCTTGGACAATGTGCAGGCGTCGCTCGAACTCGGCGTTCGGGTGTTTGATGCGGCTGTCGGTGGTTTGGGTGGCTGCCCCTATGCGCCCGGTGCGCCAGGGAATGTCGCGACCGAAGCGGTGGTCGAACGGGTTGAGGCTCTCGGTTATTCGACTGGGTTGGATCATGCGGCCTTGACGCGGGCTGGGGTAATGGCGCGAAAATTAAGAGGCTAGGGCGATGGAAACGATCCGCATTGATATTGATGACCGTGGGGTCGCGACGCTGACCTTAGCGCGGTCTGAAAAACACAACGCATTATCCGCGCTGATGATGGATGAATTGACCGAGGCCGCGCGGACCTTGGGCGCTGATCCTGTCGTGCGCGCTGTGATCCTCGCCGCTGAGGGGGCGAGTTTCTGTGCGGGTGGTGACCTCGCTTGGATGCGGGCGCAGTTTGATACCGATGCGGCAGGACGCGAGGTTGAGGCACGCCGCCTTGCCAATATGCTCAGGGCGTTGAACGAAATGACAAAGCCAGTGATTGGGCGCGTTCATGGGAATGCTTTTGGCGGCGGGGTCGGGATGGCCTGCGTCTGTGATATCGCGATTGCGGCGGATACGGCATTGTTTGGTTTGACGGAAACGCGGCTCGGTCTGATCCCCGCGACCATTGGGCCGTATGTCCTCGCTCGGATGGGGGAGGCGATGGCCCGCCGTGTGTTCATGTCGTCGCGTCGGTTTGGTGCGAATGAGGCTGCCACGCTGGGGATCGTTGCAAAGTCGGTCGCCGCTGATGATCTGGATGCTGCTGTTGAGGCCGAGGTCGCGCCTTATCTATCCTGCGCCCCTGGTGCGGTGGCCGAGGCTAAGGCGCTGGCCCGTCGTTTGGGGCCGCCGATTAATGATCATGTGATCGACGACACCATTGCGGCCCTCGCACAGCGTTGGGAAAGCCCCGAGGCGGTCGAAGGTATTGGTGCCTTTTTCGATAAACGTAAACCGCAGTGGCAGAGCTAGGCCGCGATTTCCATTCGCGCACGGCCAGCTGTTTTCGCCCGATAGAGGGCGATGTCTGCGTCACGCAGGGCCTCGTCCAGTGTCATATGCGGACCAACAGTTGCCGCCCCAACTGAGACGGTGACCTGCAATGACGCACCCGTGCCTGTTTCGACCAACAGGCCCATGCTGATCCGCTGCCCGATTTGGCGCGCGGTTTCCATCGTGACATTGGGGAGGAAGATCGCGAATTCCTCGCCTCCGACGCGGCCAATCACATCATTCGACCGCAGTAGCCCTTGTAGATGATCGGCCATAACCTGCAGGCAATGATCGCCCGTCGCATGGCCATAGTTGTCGTTGATGTCCTTAAAGTGATCCGCGTCGAGCAACAGCATCACCCCCTTATGGCGTGACAGTGCTGACCGCGCCCGCTCCATAAAGGCCCGACGATTGGGGAGGCGGGTGAGCATATCGGTGGTCGCCATTTCAACCAATCGATCCTTGGTCGCAACCTGCCGAGCGCCAATGAATTGCCCACCTAACATAAAGGGGGTTCCAACGATTGATGTCAGAAGAATGAGATCCTGCAACGGAATCGCATCTGCGCCAAGAACCAAGAACTGCACCACAATGGCCAACAAATTCAGTGGAACCAGCAAAACAACCAAGTTGAAAATTGCACGGCGAACAGAGCGAGGGGACATAAAGAAAATGAGGAGCCTTAACACAATATACCTATAATAAAGGGCTATTGGGCGACCCTAGTTCGAAAGTGTTAAGAGTTCGTTGTCATTTAGCCCTGAATTTTGCGTGAGAAAAACAGCGTCAACTATAGCGGCGCTTGGTTGACCCTCTGACGCGGCAGGGGTAAAGCCATGTCGAACGAACGGACCGTGATAGGTCCGTCCTGCAGGAAAGGACCTGTCGTGGAAGAGATGCTTCGCGAATACCTCCCCATTATCGTGTTCCTTGGCCTTGCCATCGCTATCGGCCTGATTCTGGTTCTGGCCGCTGTGGTGGTTGCCGTGCGGAACCCTGACCCAGAAAAAGTGTCGGCCTACGAATGTGGCTTTAACGCCTTTGACGATGCGCGGATGAAATTTGATGTTCGGTTCTACCTTGTGTCGATCCTCTTCATCATCTTCGACCTCGAAGTCGCGTTCCTCTTCCCATGGGCCGTCGCATTCAAGGACCTGAGCATGGTTGGCTTCTGGTCGATGATGGTATTCCTCGCCGTTCTGACGATCGGCTTTGCCTATGAGTGGAAAAAGGGAGCTCTGGAATGGGAGTGATGACTGGCGTCAACACCGCCGGCGTAGACAAAGAAGTTGTCACGCAGGAGATCAACCGTGAGCTTCAGGACAAGGGTTTCCTTGTCACGTCCACCGCTGACATCATCAACTGGGCACGCACCGGTTCGCTGCACTGGATGACCTTTGGTCTGGCCTGTTGTGCGGTTGAAATGATGCACACCTCTATGCCGCGTTACGACCTCGAACGTTTTGGTACCGCACCGCGCGCTTCTCCGCGCCAGTCGGACCTGATGATCGTTGCGGGCACGCTGACCAACAAAATGGCACCTGCGCTGCGTAAGGTTTACGACCAGATGCCAGAACCGCGCTATGTGATCTCGATGGGGTCTTGTGCGAACGGTGGTGGTTACTACCACTATTCCTATTCGGTCGTTCGTGGCTGTGACCGTATTGTTCCGGTCGACGTTTACGTTCCGGGCTGCCCTCCGACAGCAGAAGCTCTGCTCTACGGTATCCTGCAGCTTCAGCGCAAAATCCGCCGCACCGGCACTATCGTTCGCTAAGAGGGGGTTGTCATGTCCGAAGCACTTAAGGAACTTGGCGCTCTTCTCGAGCTGAAGAAATCCGATGCCGTTCTCGGTTGGGATGTCACCTATGGTGAGTTGAACGTCGATGTTGCGCCGTCGCAACTGGTGGCTTTTGTCGAGTTTCTGAAAACCGACCAGTCCTGCCAGTTCTCGTCGCTCGTCGATATCACCGCGGTTGACTATCCGGGCCGCGCAAAGCGGTTCGACGTCGTTTACCACTTCCTGTCGATGTATCAGAACCACCGCATTCGTCTGCGCGTGTCGATCCGCGAAGAAGAAATGGTTCCGTCGATCATCGAAGTCCACCCCTCGGCCAACTGGTTCGAGCGTGAAGTCTTTGACATGTTCGGTATCCTCTTCTCGGGTCACCCAGACCTGCGCCGCATTCTGACCGACTACGGTTTCCGTGGTTATCCGCTGCGCAAGGACTTCCCGACGACTGGTTACACCGAGGTTCGCTATGACGAAGCGCAAAAACGCGTTGTCTACGAGCCCGTGAAACTGGTTCAGGAATACCGTCAGTTCGACTTTATGTCGCCGTGGGAAGGTGCTGAATACATCCTTCCGGGTGACGACAAAGCAGCGGCGAAGTAATCGAATGACCGATCAGACCCTCCTTTACTGTGTAGGTGCGACGAAGGCAGGCACGTCCTGGCTTTATCGCATGCTGCATGGTCATCCGGAGTGTCTGGTGCGCGACGTGAAGGAAGCCCACTACTGGGATACCTTTGACGCGAAACGCTGTGCGGGCCAATTGTCGGCCTTTGCAGCTAATCATTCGAAGATGCTCGAAACCCGCGAAATGGTACGCCGCAATGGTAATAAGCACCGTGAGGCGAACCTGACCCGTCAAATCGACGATATGGTTGGTTTGGTCGACGTGCTGGAAAGCCCGCGTGAGGATGATGCTCGGTATTGGGCATGGTTGTCGAACGGGGGCGAGGGCAAACGCGTGGTGGCAGAAATGACCCCTGCGTATGGTCTCTTGGATGAGGGGATGCTGACCCGTATGTCGGCGCTGCGTCCGATGACAAAGTTTGTCTATCTGATCCGCGACCCGCTTGACCGTCTGTGGAGCCATATTCGCATGGTGGTCTCGCGCCAGCATGCTGACGCTGACCTAGAGGCGCGCGCCAATGATGCGATGGCGAAAGTGATCGCGGGGCAAAAGCACGCGGATGTCGCTGAACGCGGTGACTATCGTTCGACCATCGAAAAACTGCGCCGCGTTGTTCCGGCATCGCGGCTACTGGTAGAATTTTCCGAACGCCTGATGACGGCGGAGGGCTGGGCGCGTGTTTGCGCGTTTCTGGGCCTGACCCACATCGCGGCGGACAAAGAACGCAAAGTCCATGAAGGCGCCAAAGCCCGCATGGACGCAGGGCTGGCAGCGGATGCTGTTCGGTTCCTCAAAGATCAATACGACTGGGTCGCCGATAACGTCGGCCCGCTGCCAATGAACTGGCAGAATAACCTTGCGAGGGCATACGCATGATGGATGGTGGCAAAGGCTTCGAGGACGCTCAGACGGGCGAACAGAAGATCCGTAACTTCAACATCAACTTCGGCCCGCAGCACCCTGCGGCTCACGGCGTGTTGCGTCTGGTTCTTGAACTGGACGGCGAGATTGTTGAACGCTGCGACCCGCATATCGGTCTGCTGCACCGTGGCACCGAAAAGCTGATGGAAAGCCGCACCTATCTGCAGAACCTTCCGTATTTCGACCGTCTCGATTACGTGGCGCCGATGAACCAAGAGCACGCTTGGTGCTTGGCCATCGAACGTCTGACGGGCACCGAAGTTCCGCGTCGTGCATCGCTGATCCGCGTTCTTTATTCCGAAATCGGCCGCGTTCTGAACCACCTTCTGAACGTCACCACTCAGGCTATGGACGTTGGTGCGCTGACACCGCCGCTCTGGGGCTTTGAAGAGCGTGAAAAGCTGATGATTTTCTACGAACGTGCCTGTGGCGCACGTTTGCACGCAGCATATTTCCGTCCCGGTGGCGTTCACCAAGACCTGCCTGATGCGCTTCTCGACGATATCGAAGAGTGGGCGAACCACTTCCCGAACGTTCTCGATGACATCGACGGCCTGCTGACCGAAAACCGTATTTTTAAACAGCGTAACGTTGATATCGGCGTTGTCACCGAAGAAGACATCCAGAAATGGGGCTTCTCGGGCGTGATGGTGCGTGGTTCTGGCCTCGCTTGGGACCTGCGTCGTGCGCAGCCCTACGAATGCTACGACGAGTTCGAGTTCCAGATCCCCGTTGGTAAAAACGGCGACTGTTTCGACCGCTACCTCGTCCGCATGGAAGAGATGCGTCAGTCGACTTCGATTATCAAACAAGCGATTGCGAAATTGCGTGTTGAAGGTGGCGACGTTCTGGCCCGTGGTAAGATTACACCACCGAAGCGTGGCGACATGAAAACCAACATGGAATCGCTGATCCACCACTTCAAACTCTACACCGAAGGCTTCCACGTGCCTGAGGGCGAGGTTTACGCAGCGGTTGAAGCACCGAAAGGTGAATTCGGCGTCTACCTGAAAGCAGACGGCTCGAACAAACCATACCGTGCAAAACTGCGCGCACCGGGCTATCTGCACCTGCAGGCGATGGACCACATCGCGTCTGGTCACCAGCTCGCTGACGTGGCTGCCATCATCGGCACCATGGACGTTGTGTTCGGGGAGATTGACCGCTGATGAAGCGATTTGGGTTGGTTGTGTTAGCCTGCATGCCCGGTAGTGTGTTTGCCGATGTTGCGGCTGATAAAGCCGCGCTGTCCAAAGCCATTGAGGCAGCAGGTTGTGTGGTTACCGCCGAGAACGGCGATGAGATTTTTCAGGCCTCTGGTCTGACCGAAGAGCAAGTATTTGCTGCCGTAGCCGCGCTCTATGAGTCGGGGCAGGCGGTTCTTCAACCCGACGGGAGCATGTCGCTCCAGACTGAGGCGTGCAAGTGAGCCGCCGCGCAGAAATTGAAACCAAGGTTGGTGCATATCGCGCCGCCGAAAAGACCGGAGCCTGACGCCGATGCTTCGCCGTTTGCACCACGAACAGCCCTCGTCCTTTGCTTTTACCCCTGCGAACCTTGCATGGGCTGAAGGTCAAATTCAAAAGTATCCCGAAGGCCGTCAGGCATCGGCAATCATCCCGCTTCTTTGGCGCGCCCAAGAGCAAGAAGGTTGGCTGACCCGTCCAGCAATCGAAACGGTCGCTGACATGCTCGGCATGGCCTATATTCGTGCGCTCGAAGTGGCTTCGTTCTACTTTATGTTCCAGCTGCAGCCGACTGGCTCGATCGCGCACATCCAGATTTGCGGTACCTTGTCCTGCATGATCTGTGGTGCCGAAGACCTGATCGGCGTCTGCAAAGAAAAGATCAACGAAGCACCATTCACTCTGTCTGCGGATGGCAAATTCACTTGGGAAGAAGTGGAATGTCTGGGTGCTTGCACCAACGCGCCGATGGCTCAGATCGGTAAAGACTACTACGAAGACCTCACCGCTGATGGTCTGCGCAAACTGCTCGACGATCTTGCTGCTGGCAAGGTTCCGACACCGGGTCCGCAGAACGGTCGTTACGCTGCAGAGCCTCTGTCGGGTCTGACCTCGCTGACGGATCACGAAAGCGGCAAACACCAGTATAACGCCTCCGCTCAGCTGGCTGTTGATATCGGTGATACCGTGAAACGCATCGATGGCACCGAAGTTCCGCTTTTGACACCGTGGATCAAATCGGGCGCAACAGCAGCAAAGGCACCTGCCAAGAAAGCAGCCGCGAAGCCTGCGGCAGCGAAACCTGCCGCAAAGGAAGCTCCGGTAGAGAAGGCTGCAGCACCAGCGAAAGCGGCAGAGGTTGCTGCGGTTGACGAAAAGCAGCCGGAAGTTCTGACCGCACCGCGCGCATCGGGCAAAGACGACCTCAAGAAGATCTCTGGCGTTGGTCCAAAACTCGAAGCTTTGCTCAACGAACTTGGTTTCTATCACTACGACCAGATCGCGAAATGGACTGCCCAAGAGGTTGCGTGGGTTGATGCCCGTCTCAAGTTCAAAGGTCGTATTGAGCGTGACGATTGGATGGCTCAGGCCGCGAAACTGGCCTCTGAATCGTAAGAATATCGCCTTAGGTCGCGCCTAGACTGTGTAAATATTGCACTTTAGGCGCGATCTGAGGTGGATTTGCTATCAAATTTTACAAATTTGAGTAGTCTTCCTTTAGAAGGGCACAGAAGCCTCCAGCAAATGAGAGGCTCATGGGACGTTGAAGGAGTTTAGACTATGACTAATTCGAATACTGGTTGGGGCTGCCGGCAGATTAGCTGGCTCGCGGCTGCGATTGTTGGTGTTGTTGCAGCCATCATTCTTGGCGTTGCTGCACATTGGGGATGGTTCCTCGCTATTTTGGCAGGGATCGTTGTGGCCGTTATTGCGGGCCTCATCCTGACATATTTCTTCTGCGGCGAGGCGGCAGCGCCTGCCAGCAGCACATCTACATCATCGACACCTGCGGCCGCAGAGTCTCCCGCTCCGGTTGCTGCGGCACCTGCTGAAGCCGCACCGACTGCGGCTCCTGCGGCTGCGGCATCGGCTGCGCCAGCTGCACCCGCTGCAGTGATCAAACCGTCCAAGGCTCTCGCTGGTGAAGAAGAACTCGCCTCGCAGAAGGGCGATTGGAAATATGAAGCGCCTGCTGCGGAACCTGCAAAACCAGCTAAGAAAGCAGCGGCAAAACCAGCTGCCAAAGCTGCGCCGAAAACTGAAAAACCTGCAAAGCCTGCTGCAAAAACGACCAAGGCGAAGGCCGCTGCCACTAAGGCACCTGCACCTGCTGCCGAGGGCGGAAAACCTGCGGCGCTGAGCGGACCGCGCGGTGGCAAAGCGGACGACCTCAAGGTTATCGAAGGCATCGGCCCGAAACTGGAAGAATTGGTAAACAGCTACGGTGTGTATCACTACGACCAGATCGCGGCTTGGGGCGCGGACGAGGTTGCTTGGATGGACGGCAACATGCCGCGCTTTAAAGGGCGTGTGACCCGTGACAAATGGGTGGCACAGGCTAAAATTATTGTTGAAGAAGGCATCGAAGCGTTCCTTGAACGTGCCAAGACCAACGATTACTAACTGACGCACCATGACCCACGATCCGAAACAACCGACACCTCAAAATGGCCAACGTTCTGCGTTGTTCCTCGCTGGTGTTGGTGTGTTTTGGATCGTGGCGACATGGGCCGGAGGTCAATTTGGGCTGTCCAATCGGACCCGTGCCCTTTTTGATATTATCGCCCTCGTCGGATTCGGCTGGGCTTTATGGATGACTTATGGCATCTGGCGGTCACGCCAGAAGTGATGAAAGGTGAGCCATGCTCAAGGATCAGGACCGGATTTTCACCAACCTCTACGGCATGCACGACCGCACCCTCGCTGGTGCGAAGGCGCGCGGGCATTGGGATGGTACTGCGGATATTATTAAAAAAGGCCGCGACTGGATCATTGATGAAATGAAAGCCTCCGGTCTGCGTGGCCGTGGTGGTGCGGGCTTCCCGACCGGTTTGAAGTGGTCCTTCATGCCGAAAGAATCAGATGGTCGCCCCAGCTACCTCGTCGTGAACGCTGACGAATCAGAGCCGGGCACCTGTAAAGACCGCGAAATCATGCGCCACGATCCGCACACGCTGATCGAAGGCTGCCTGATCGCGTCTTTCGCAATTAATGCACATGCCTGCTACATCTACATCCGTGGTGAATACATCCGCGAACGCGAAGCACTGCAGGCTGCGATCGACGAAGCTTATGACGCTGGCCTTCTGGGTAAGAATGCTGCTGGCTCTGGCTGGGACTTCGATCTTTATCTGCACCACGGTGCGGGCGCTTATATCTGTGGTGAAGAAACTGCGCTGCTCGAAAGCCTCGAAGGCAAAAAAGGTATGCCGCGTATGAAGCCGCCGTTCCCTGCTGGTGCGGGCCTCTACGGTTGCCCGACCACCGTGAACAACGTCGAATCGATTGCTGTTTGCCCGACCATCCTGCGTCGTGGTGCGTCGTGGTTCTCTGGCATGGGTCGCCCGAACAACGTCGGCACCAAACTGTTCGCGATCTCTGGTCACGTAAACAACCCATGTGTTGTTGAAGAAGAGATGGGCATCACGTTCGAAGAACTGATCGAAAAGCACTGCGGTGGCATCCGTGGCGGCTGGGATAACCTGCTTGCCGTGATTCCAGGTGGTTCGTCTGTTCCCTGCGTTCGCGGCGAAAAGATGAAAGACGCGATCATGGACTTCGATTACCTGCGCGGTGAACTGGGCTCTGGCCTCGGTACTGCGGCAGTGATCGTCATGGATAAGTCGGTCGACATCGTGAAAGCGATCTGGCGTCTGTCCAAGTTCTACAAGCACGAATCCTGCGGTCAGTGCACCCCGTGCCGTGAAGGCACCGGCTGGATGATGCGCGTGATGGAACGTCTGGTTCAGGGCAATGCATCGGTTGAAGAGATCGACATGCTTTGGGACGTGACCAAACAGGTTGAAGGTCACACCATCTGTGCGCTCGGCGACGCGGCGGCTTGGCCGATCCAAGGTCTGATCCGCAACTTCCGCCCAGAGATCGAAGAGCGTCTCAAGGGTCGTGCGATCGCTGCAGAATAATCGAGACTGACAGAGTTTTATGAGGCCACCCTTCGGGGTGGCCTTTTTCGTTCCGAAGAAGAGATTTCATACTTGCTGTGGGTGAAATTTGATTCAAAAAGTCATCCATAGATTTAATTGGAGGACATTATGAAATCTCTATTTGCTGCAGGATCGTTAGCTGTTTTGGTTCTGGCTGGTTGTGTGGAAACTCAAGCGCCAACGGCAACTGTCGCGGCTCCTGCTCAGGCAGCACCGACCGCGACCACTACAGACCGCGTTCAAGCAGGCGCAAATGGGAACCGCGCCGCGTTGCGGAGCCAGCTTGAAGCTGAAATGGTAGATGCAGTTATGCCTGTTATTATGGCGCGACGTATCAGCCGCAATTGTGGGCGACAGTTTACCTTCCTCTCGATAAAGGCGGACAATTATTACGCCGATCTTGAAGAACAAATGCTGGATCGTGGATATTCTCGGCAAGACTTCGAACACGTTCTTCGCAACCTTCCGCACGCTGAAGCACAAGCCGTTGTCATTGATTGGCTTCAAAAGCGGAATGTTGTCGCCGCAGACAGTGCAACTTGGTGCCCCGCTGGGCATGCAGAAATTGCTGAAGGTACAGAGATTGCGAATTTCCTTCGCGCCCGTGGTTAACGGCGAAAACTGACCGAAAAACCTAATAACGCGCCGTTGCTATTGAATAGCAGCGGCGTAAGTCTTTTGTATCCGACCATGATCCCGACTGATCTGCGCCGGAAGATTGGATATTACATGCGTTACCTCTTGCCGTTCACCTTTATGCTAATGGCGACCCAAGCCTCGGCTTTGCCGCCGCTCAAGGATGTGCCTGAAATCCGCGATGGGATTATCGCGGCAGGCATGGCGATTGAGATCGGGGATAAATGCGACAGCATCTCGGTTCGGTTGCTGCGCGGAGCGCTCTATCTCAACAGCCTAAAGTCGCGAGCCGAGGACCTTGGTTATTCGCGGGCCGAAATTGACGCCTATGTCGATGATAAGGTCGAGAAGGCGCGGCTCGAAGGGATCGCACGGGCGCAACTGGCGGATCTGGGTGCAGTGACAGGGCAGGGAGACACGTACTGCACCGTTGGACAGTCCGAAATGGAAGCGCAAACCGCCGTTGGCCGACTGTTGCGTTGATTCTATGTTCAAATCAGAGTGCTGCGGGGACTGCGGCGTACCCCTCTATAAAACCGACCTGGATTGCCCCGTTTGTGCGGTAAGAAGCACCGCACAGGCCCCAGCCCCCTTTTTCATAGCGGTTTTCGTTGTTTTGATCGCGATTTTTGCCGCCGTGCCGATCTTTGCCGCGATGCTGCTGATCTAAAAGAAATCGGCAAAACCTGAAATTTACCTCAGTTTTGGTGACGTTCGCGCTGGCATAGCGCGGCAAGCCGCGTTAGAACCGCCGCGACTGTATGCATCTGCGTGCGTGCCATGCGGAGCTTTGGGTCGTAGCGACAAGAACCAAAAGGCTGGCCATGTCCGATCTTAAGAAAATCATCATCGACGGGATTGAGGTAGAAGTGCCCGGTGCCATGACCCTGATTCAAGCCTGTGAAGAGGCTGGGGTTGAAGTTCCGCGTTTCTGCTATCACGAGCGTTTGTCCATCGCGGGCAACTGCCGCATGTGCCTCGTTGAGGTGGTCGGTGGCCCGCCGAAACCTGCGGCCTCCTGTGCGATGCAGGTCAAAGACTTGCGCCCTGGCCCTGAGGGTCAGCCGCCTGTTGTGAAAACCAACAGCCCAATGGTTAAAAAGGCGCGTGAAGGCGTGATGGAGTTTCTCCTGATCAACCACCCGCTGGATTGCCCGATCTGTGACCAAGGTGGCGAATGCGACCTTCAGGATCAGGCGATGGCTTACGGCGTCGACTTCTCGCGCTACCGCGAGCCGAAACGTGCGTCGGACGACCTGAACCTCGGCCCGCTCGTTGAAACCCACATGACCCGTTGTATTTCGTGCACCCGATGTGTGCGCTTTACCACCGAGGTCGCTGGTATCACCCAGATGGGTCAAACCGGCCGTGGCGAAGATGCAGAGATTACATCTTACCTGAACCAGACACTCGATTCGAACATGCAGGGCAACATCGTTGACCTCTGCCCTGTTGGTGCTCTGGTTTCGAAGCCATATTCGTTTACCGCTCGTCCGTGGGAACTGACCAAAACCGAAACCATCGACGTGATGGATGCGCTTGGTTCGAACATTCGCGTTGATACCAAAGGCCGCAAGGTCATGCGTATCCTGCCGCGCAACCATGACGGCGTGAACGAAGAGTGGATTTCGGATAAGTCGCGTTACGTTTGGGACGGCCTGAGCCGCCAGCGTCTCGACACACCTTATATCCGTGAGAACGGCAAGCTGCGCAAAGCGGGCTGGGACGAAGCTCTGACCGCTGTTGCTACAGCGATGAAGGGCAAGAAAGTCGCTGGTCTGATTGGTGATCTGGCGAACGTCGAATCCGCATTCAGCCTCAAAACCCTGATCGAAGGTCTGGGCGGCAAGGTTGAGGCGCGTACCGACAAGGCGCGTCTGCCTGCTGGCAACCGTTCTGCCTATGTCGGCACCGCGCTGATCGAAGACATCGATCACGCTGACAACATTTTCATGATCGGCACCAACCCACGTGTTGAAGCGCCAGTTCTGAACTCCCGTATCCGCAAAGCGTGGCTGCGTGGTGCAACTGTTGGTCTGGTCGGTGAAGCTGTCGATCTGACCTATGATTACACCCACGTTGGCACAGATCGCGCTGCGCTTGAGCAGCTGTTGGCGATGGATCACTCTGACAAACAAGGCACCAATGGTGTCATCATCGTTGGTCAGGGCGCATTGAACGAAGCTGACGGTGAGGCCGTTCTGGCTGCCGCGCAATCGCTTGCTGAAAAGGGCGGTGCTAAACTTCTCGTTCTGCACACTGCTGCGGCTCGTGTTGGTGCGCTGGACGTAAACGCTGTTACCGAAGGTGGCCTTGAGGCTGCTCTTGATGGTGCGGAAGTTGTTTACAACCTTGGCGCCGACGAAGTTGAGATCGGTGACGGTGCATTCGTGATCTACCAAGGTTCGCATGGCGACCGTGGTGCACACCGCGCCGACATCATCCTGCCGGGTGCAGCTTACACCGAAGAAAACGGTCTCTTTGTGAACACCGAAGGTCGTCCGCAGCTCGCAATGCGCGCAGCGTTTGCACCAGGTGAAGCGAAAGAAAACTGGGCGATCCTACGTGCACTGTCCGCAGAGCTGGGCGCGACCCTTCCGTGGGATTCGCTGGCTCAGCTGCGTCAGGCGCTGGTCGCTGCGGTTCCGCATCTGGCTGACATCGACGTTGTTGCTGAGAACACTTGGACTGCGCTGCCTGTAGCTAAGCTGGGCAAAGCAACCTTCCGCAACGCGGTCAAAGATTTCTACCTGACCAACCCGATTGCTCGGTCGTCTGCACTGATGGCTGAACTCTCGGCAGCGGCCAAGGCACGCGCCGAATCGACCAAGGTCGCGGCGGAGTAAAAAAACATGAGAGCCATCGTCATATCGGCGTTGGCTCTTATGGGGTGCACTGCATCCCACGACACCGAAGCAGGGCAGGGACCATCGGTCCCAACTTACAAAGGTGTCGAAACACGGCTCTTAGATGGCGACCTTGTTGGTTTTAAGGTTGAAATGACAGGGGCAAGGGGGCCAGAGGACGTAGAACGCTACGCTCGATGCGCCGCCGCACAATACACGCTGATCCGTGGATACGGGTTTGCACGACACGTTCGCACTCTAGTCGATGAAGAGGCTGGAACTTGGGTCGCGGATGCTGTTTACACCATCTCGCCGGCGCTACCGCGCGGGTTAAGAACAATAGACGCCGAAGTTACGGTGGCCGATTGCGGCGCATCGGGCATACCGACGGTGTAAGGGGACGAATATGGTTGAATTTTTCACCACGACCAACCTTGGGATCCTTCTGCTGACAGTGGGTCAGTGCCTTTTGGTTCTGGTACCGCTTCTGGTGGCTTTGGCCTTCCTGATGTATGCCGACCGTAAGGTCTGGGCTGCGGTGCAGATGCGTAAGGGCCCGAACATCGTAGGTGTGTTTGGTCTGCTGCAATCTTTTGCGGACTTTATCAAATATATCGTGAAGGAAATTGTCGTGCCTGCTGGCGCTGACAAATTCGTCTTCTTCCTTGCGCCACTGATTTCGTTCGTGATGGCCGTGATCGCGTGGGCGGTAATTCCGTTCAACGACGGTTGGGTCCTCGCTGACATCAACGTCGCGATCCTCTACGTCTTCGCGATCTCGTCGCTTGAAGTTTACGGCGTGATCATGGGCGGTTGGGCATCGAACTCCAAATATCCGTTCCTCGGCTCGCTTCGCTCTGCCGCGCAGATGATCTCTTATGAGGTGTCGATCGGCCTGATCATCATCGGTGTGATTATCTCGACCGGTTCGATGAACTTTGGCGACATCGTTCGTGCCCAAGACGGCTACGGCATCCTGTCGTGGTACTTCATCCCGCACTTCCCGATGCTGTTCCTCTTCTTCATCTCGGCATTGGCTGAAACCAACCGTCCGCCGTTCGACCTTCCTGAGGCTGAGTCGGAACTGGTTGCTGGTTATCAGGTTGAATACTCCTCGACCCCGTTCCTTCTGTTCATGATCGGCGAACTGACCGCTGTCGTGCTGATGTGTGCGCTGGTGTCGCTGCTGTTCCTTGGCGGCTGGTTGTCGCCGGTAGAATTCCTGCCCGATGGCATCCTCTGGATGGTCGCGAAAATGGTGTTCTGCTTCTTCATCTTCGCGATGGTTAAGGCCATCACCCCTCGTTACCGTTACGACCAACTGATGCGTTTGGGCTGGAAAGTGTTCCTGCCGATGTCTCTGGCTTGGGTCGTTCTGGTGTCGTTCCTCGCTAAATTCGAAGTCCTCGGTGGGTTCTGGGCCCGCTGGGTGATTGGAGGCTAATCCATGACGCAGATCGATTACGGCCGCGCGGCCAAATATTTCCTGCTCGCTGACTTCATCAAAGGCTTCCGTCTCGGGTTCAAATACTTCTTCGCGCCCAAGGCGACGCTGAACTACCCGCACGAAAAAGGCCCGCTGTCCCCGCGTTTCCGTGGTGAACACGCGCTGCGTCGTTATCCCAACGGCGAAGAGCGTTGCATCGCATGTAAACTCTGCGAAGCGATTTGCCCGGCTCAGGCGATCACCATTGATGCGGAACCCCGCGAAGATGGCTCGCGCCGCACAACGCGCTACGACATCGACATGACCAAATGCATCTACTGCGGCTTCTGCCAAGAGGCCTGCCCAGTTGACGCGATCGTCGAAGGTCCGAACTTTGAATTCTCGACTGAAACCCGCGAAGAGCTGTTCTACGACAAGGCAAAACTCCTGTCGAACGGCGACCGCTGGGAAGCTGAGATTGCGCGTAACCTCGAAATGGATGCGCCGTACCGATGACCTCTGGATCTAACCCTTTTGAAGCCATGATGAAGGCTGGGCAGGATTGGGCAAAATCGCTCAATCCCGCGCTGGAATCGTTCATACCCAAAGGGTTTGAAACCATGTGGCCCACCATGTCTGCGGACATGATGGAAGCAACTATGGGCAAGACCTTTAATCCTGAAGGTCTGGATGCCAAAACCCGTCTGCTTTTGACCCTGACCGGATTGACGATCATGGGTGCCCAAGCCGACGCACAGATCCGCCTGACTGTCCGCCACGCGCGCGAGGCAGGGGCCACCAAACAGGAGATCGCTGAGACCATTGCACAATCCGCAATGTTCGGAGGCGTTCCCGCAATGACCAAAGCTATGACACTCGCGAATGAGGTCATGGAAGAGGACGCTAAAAAGGACCGGGACGAATGAGTGTAGCCGCTATCGCCTTTTATTGTTTTGCGCTGACCACCGTTGCGGGCGGCCTGTTTACAGTCGTGAGCCGGAACCCCGTCCATTCGGTTCTCTGGCTGATCTTGTCGTTCCTCTCTTCGGCGGGGCTCTTTGTTCTGCTGGGCGCGGAATTCATCGCGATGCTCTTGATGATCGTTTACGTCGGCGCGGTCGCGGTTCTGTTCCTCTTTGTGGTCATGATGCTCGACATCGACTTTGCCGAGTTGAAGGCTGAGATGGCGAAATACATGCCGCTCGCGCTTCTCATCGGTGTGATCATCCTCCTGCAGCTTGCGATGGCTTACGGGTCGTGGGCGTATTCGGACGGTTTCGAAACCCGTCTGGCCGCACCGCAGGGCGATATGCAAAACACTGCCGCGCTGGGTCTGTTGGTTTACGACAAATATATCATGCTTTTCCAACTGGCAGGTCTGATCCTGCTGGTCGCGATGATCGGGGCCATCGTGCTGACCCTGCGCCACCGCCAAAACATCAAACGTCAAGACGTTCTTGCCCAGCTTTACCGTGATCCGGCCAAAGCGATGGAGCTGAAAGACATCAAACCGGGGCAGGGGCTGTAATGCCAAAATTCGCGAAAAACAAAAGCGAGGGACGGAAGAAATGATCGGAATTGAACACTATCTCACAGTTGCTGCGGCACTGTTCGTCATCGGGATTTTCGGGCTGTTCTTGAACCGCAAGAACATCATCATCCTGCTGATGTCGATCGAATTGATCCTTCTGTCGGTCAATATCAACTTCGTCGCTTTCTCGTCCTTCCTGAACGATCTGGTTGGCCAGGTGTTCACCCTCTTCGTGCTGACGGTTGCTGCTGCTGAAGCGGCGATTGGCCTCGCGATCCTCGTCTGTTTCTTCCGCAACCGCGGGACCATCGACGTTGAAGACGTCAACGTGATGAAAGGCTGATCCGACATGGAAAAGTTTATCCTTCTTGCCCCCTTTGTCGGGTCGCTTATCGCGGGTTTCGGCTGGCGCTTTATCGGTGAAAAGGGCGCTCAGTGGCTGACCACTGGCATCCTGTTCCTCTGTGCTGCGCTGAGCTGGGTTCTGTTCCTGAATTTTGACGGCCAAGCCTACACGATCCACCTGCTGGACTGGATCAACTCTGGCACGCTGAGCACCGATTGGGCGATCCGTATCGACCGTCTGACCGTGATCATGCTCATCGTTGTGAACACCGTATCGTCGCTCGTGCACCTCTACTCCATGGGCTACATGGCGCATGACGAAAACTGGGGTCATCACGAACATTACAAGGCACGTTTCTTTGCCTATCTGTCGTTCTTTACCTTCGCCATGCTCATGCTGGTTACCTCTGACAACCTCGTTCAGATGTTCTTTGGCTGGGAAGGCGTGGGCGTCGCATCCTACTTGTTGATCGGTTTCTACTACAAAAAACCATCGGCAAACGCTGCTGCGATGAAAGCTTTCGTTGTGAACCGCGTTGGTGACTTTGGTTTCGCACTCGGTATCTTTGGTCTCTACATGCTGACCGACAGCATCCAGTTCGACGTCATCTTTGATAATGCGCCGCATCTGGCTGAAACCCAGCTTCACTTCCTCTGGAGCGATTGGAACGCCGCAAACCTGCTGGCCTTCCTGCTCTTTGTTGGTGCGATGGGTAAATCGGCTCAGCTGATCCTGCACACATGGCTGCCTGACGCGATGGAAGGCCCGACACCTGTTTCGGCTCTGATCCACGCAGCAACCATGGTGACCGCAGGTGTGTTCCTCGTCTGCCGCATGTCGCCGCTGTTCGAATATGCACCGGAAACCAAATCGTTCATCATGTATCTGGGTGCTGCGACCGCATTCTTTGCGGCAACTGTCGGCCTCGTTCAGAACGACATCAAACGCGTGATCGCATACTCGACCTGTTCGCAGCTGGGTTACATGTTCGTTGCGGCTGGCGCAGGTATCTACGGCGCTGCGATGTTCCACCTGTTCACACACGCATTCTTTAAGGCGATGTTGTTCCTTGGCGCTGGTTCGGTCATCCACGCGATGCACCACGAACAGGACATGCGGAACTACGGTAACCTGCGTAAGAAAATCCCGTTCACCTTCTGGGCGATGATGATTGGTACGCTGGCTATTACCGGTGTTGGTATACCGCTGACCTACTACGGTTTCGCTGGCTTCCTGTCCAAAGATGCGATCATCGAGAGTGCTTATGCTTCGGGTAACGGTTTTGCCTTCTGGGCACTGGTTATCGCGGCTTTGTTCACCTCGTTCTACTCGTGGCGCCTCATGTTCATGACCTTCTACGGCAAAGAACGTGGCGATCATCACGCACATGAACACGCACACGAAAGCCCGCTGGTTATGCTGGTGCCGCTTGGTGTTCTTGCTATGGGCGCGATCTTTGCGGGTATGATCTGGCTGAAACCGTTCTTCGGCGATCATGACAAAATGACCGAATTCTTCGGTATGCCGCACCACGTAGCTGCAACCGAAGAGGGCGCTGCTACCGATCACGCTGCACCCGCTGAGGAACATGCCGCGACTGACGCGGCCCACGGTGAAGTCGCTGCGGATGCGTCTCACGCTGCAATGGCGGCAGAGCATCACGGTGCAGAGCGTGGCGCGATCTACATGTCGGACGCTTCGAACGAAGTTCTCGACGCTGCGCACCACTCGCCAGTTTGGGTCAAGGTTAGCCCGTTTGTCGCGATGCTGATCGGTTTCTTCACCGCTTGGGTGATGTATATCCGCAAGCCGCACCTGCCAGCACAGCTGGCAGCGAACCAGGCTCCGCTTTACAACTTCTTGCTCAACAAATGGTACTTTGACGAGCTGTATGACTTCGTCTTTGTCCAGCCTGCTAAGGCCATCGGTCGCTTCTTCTGGAAACGCGGTGACGAGCAAACAATCGACGGCGGGATCAACGGTCTGGCGATGGGTATCGTGCCCTTCCTGACCAAACTCGCAGGCCGCGCCCAGTCCGGTTACGTCTTTACTTACGCCTTCGCGATGGTTCTGGGCATCGCGGTCATTCTGACCTGGGTGACGCTCACCGGGGGATCGCACTAATGGAAAATCTTCTTTCGATCGTAACCTTCATCCCGCTCTTGGCCGCGGCCATTCTGGCCCTGTTCCTGCGTGGTGACGATGAAGGCGCCCGTAAGAACGCCAAATGGGTGGCAATGATTGCGACCGTTGCGACCTTCCTCGTGTCGCTGTTCATTCTGGCTGGTTTCGATCCGTCGAACACTGGAATGCAGTTCGTCGAAGACCGCGAGTGGCTCTTTGGCCTGCACTATAAGATGGGCGTAGACGGCATTTCGCTTCTGTTCGTGATGCTCTCGACCTTCCTCATGCCGTTGGTGATCTGGTCGGCTTGGGACGTGACGCACCGCACCAAAGAATACATGATTGCGTTCCTGATGCTGGAAACGCTGATGCTCGGCGTGTTCATGGCGCTGGATCTGGTCCTGTTCTACGTCTTCTTCGAAGCAGGCCTGATCCCGATGTTCCTCATCATCGGTATCTGGGGTGGTAAGAACCGCATCTACGCGTCGTTCAAATTCTTCCTCTACACATTCCTTGGCTCTGTGCTGATGCTGGTGGCGATGGTTGCGATGTATGCAGACGCGGGCACCATGGATATCCCGACCCTGATGACCCACGAATTCTCGACCGCTGGCTTCTCGGTGCTCGGTATTCAGGTGGTTGGCGGTCTTCAGACCATGCTGTTCCTCGCGTTCTTTGCATCTTTCGCGGTGAAAATGCCAATGTGGCCTGTTCACACTTGGTTGCCTGACGCACACGTTCAAGCACCGACCGCTGGTTCGGTTGTTCTGGCTGCGATCCTGTTGAAGATGGGGGGCTACGGCTTCCTGCGCTTCTCGCTTCCGATGTTCCCAGTTGGCTCTGCCGTGATGGGTGATCTGGTACTTTGGATGTCGGCTATTGCGATCGTTTACACCTCGCTCGTCGCACTGGTCCAAGAGGACATGAAAAAGCTGATCGCTTATTCGTCGGTTGCACACATGGGCTACGTGACCATGGGTATCTTCGCGATGAACCAGCAGGGTATTGACGGTGCGATCTTCCAGATGATCAGCCACGGCTTTATCTCTGGCGCACTGTTCCTCTGTGTTGGCGTGATCTACGACCGCATGCACACTCGTGACATCGACGCATACGGTGGCCTCGTAAACCGTATGCCGGCTTACGCGCTGTTGTTCATGTTCTTCACGATGGCGAACGTTGGTCTGCCGGGTACCTCGGGCTTTGTCGGTGAATTCCTGACGCTCATGGGTGTATTCCAAGTGAACACTTGGGTGGCTGCTGTTGCGGCACTCGGCGTGATCTTCTCGGCAGCTTATGCGCTGTGGCTCTACCGCCGCGTCGTCATGGGCGAGTTGATCAAAGAGAGCCTCAAATCCATCACCGACATGACTGGCCGTGAAAAGATGATCTTTGCACCGCTCGTCATCATGACCTTGCTCTTGGGTATCTACCCGAGCCTCGTGACCGACCTCATCGGGCCGAGCGTTGAAGCACTGGTTCACCACGTCCACACCGCCATCGAGGCGAGCGACCTGACCGTCGCCGCTGTGGCCGAAGTCGCTGCACACTAAGGAGCCGGACAAATGATCTCGAGCGATATCCAAATCGTCCTTCCGGAAATCATCCTCGCGCTCTTTGCGATGGGTGCGCTGCTCGGTGCAGTCTACACTGGCAAAGACAAAACCGCGTCTTTCCTGACATGGCTCACCGCTGGTGTGTTCCTTGTGCTCGGCGCATGGATCGGCCTGAACGGGCAGGGCACACAAGAAGCGTTTGGTGGCATGTTCATCGACGATAGCTTCTCGCGCTTTGCCAAGGTTGTGATCCTGTTCTCGGCGGCTGCGGTTCTGATCGTCAGCATCGACTACATGGCGAAACGCGATCTTCTGCGTTTTGAATATCCGATCCTCGTTGCCCTCGCGACTGTGGGTATGATGGTCATGGTTTCGGCGGGCGACCTGATGGCCCTCTACATGGGCCTCGAACTGCAATCTCTCGCTCTCTACGTCGTGGCTTCGCTGCGTCGTGACAGCGCGAAATCGACCGAAGCTGGTCTGAAGTACTTCGTTCTCGGTGCTCTGTCCTCTGGTCTGCTGCTCTACGGTGCATCGCTGACCTACGGCTTTGCTGGCACCACGTTGTTCTCGGGCATTCTGACCGCTGTTGGCCACGACGTCTCCATCGGCTTGCTGTTCGGCATGGTCTTCATGATGTCGGGCTTCGCGTTCAAGGTTTCGGCAGCACCGTTCCACATGTGGACCCCTGACGTTTACGAAGGTTCGCCGACCCCAGTGACCGCGTTCTTTGCGACCGCACCCAAAGTCGCTGCGATGGGCCTCTTCGCTCGTGTTGTCTATGACGCCTTCGGTGGTGTTGTGGGCGACTGGCAGCAGATCGTCATGATGCTCTCGATCCTGTCGATGTTCGTTGGCGCAATCGCCGCAATCGGTCAGACCAACATCAAGCGTCTGATGGCGTATTCGTCGATAGCTCACATGGGCTTTGCCCTGATGGGTCTGGCTGCTGGCACCGCAATGGGTGTCGAAGCCATGCTGGTCTATATGTCGATCTACGTGACCATGAACATCGGTACATTCGCCTTTATCCTGTCGATGGAAAAAGACGGTAAACCAGTCACCGAGATCAAAGCTCTGTCGATGTATTCGAAAAAAGAGCCGCTCAAGGCGCTGGCGCTGCTGGTCCTGATGTTCTCGCTGGCTGGTGTTCCGCCGATGCTCGGCTTCATGGGTAAGCTGGCTGTGTTCCGTGCTGCGCTTGAGGCTGACCTAGTATGGCTCGCTGTGGCCGCTGGTATCGCGTCGGTGATCGGTGCGTTCTACTACCTGCGCGTCGTTTACTACATGTACTTCGGCGAAGACTCTGATGCTCTCGATGGCACGATGTCTCCTGTCGCATGGGGCATGTTGGTGGCGTCCGCTGTGATCATGCTGGTTGGTATCGTGAACCTCTTTGGTATCGTGCCGATGGCAGCTGAGGCGGCGCAGGCGCTTGTCAACTGATCTAAACGCAGGGCCACGTTGGCCCACGGGCGTTGACCTTGTCGTCTTGGACGAGGTTGATAGCACAATGACCGAGGCTGCCTTAAGGGCGGCCTCGATCCGTGTTCCGACATGGATTATGGCCAAACGCCAAACCGCAGGACGGGGACGGCGTGGGAAGCAATGGGTCGATCCACGCGGGAATCTCGCGGCGACGCTGGTTTATAAACCCAAAGCCACACCGCAAGACGCAGCCCTTCGGTCATTCCTGGCCGCTGTTGCCTTGTTCGAAACGCTGGCCTTCTGGGTGCCCCGCGAACGGCTCTCATTGAAATGGCCGAACGATGTTTTGCTCGACGGGGGCAAGGTCGCGGGCATTTTGCTGGAAAGCAGTGGCACGGCGGAAAGCGTGAATTGGTTGTCCATCGGCGTGGGTGTGAACCTCGCTACGGTCCCTCAAGGGGTTGAAGGAGCAGCATTCCCACCTGTGAGCGTGTCTTCCGTGTCGGGGCATGTGATCAGGCCCAAGGATTTCCTGAGCCTCCTTGCGACGAATTTCATCACCCAAGAAAACAAACTGACCTATTTCGGGTTCGAACGTATTCGTGCGGATTGGCTCCGCAATGCGGCGCGGTTGGGGGAAACGATCACAGCCCGCACCGGCCAAGAGACTTTGACAGGTATCTTTGATACCATCGACCGCGACGGCAATTTGGTTCTGATCACAGGGCGCGGCCCTGTTACGATCAGCGCTGCCGACGTGCATTTCTAAAGGGGGCAGGCCATGCTTTTGTGCATCGACTGTGGCAACACAAACACCGTGTTTTCTGTCTGGGATGGGCAGGACTTTATCGCGACGTGGCGGACCTCGACCGAACACCAGCGCACGGCGGACCAGTATTTCGTCTGGCTATCGACGCTGATGGCGCACCAGAAGATCAACGTTGAAATCGACGAAGTGATCATTTCGTCCACGGTGCCACGCGTGGTCTTTAACCTGCGCGTTTTGGCGGACCGCTATTTCAACTGCCGTCCTATTGTTGTTGGGAAACCAGAGTGCGCTCTTCCGCAGCAACCGCGTGTGGATGCGGGAACGACTGTTGGCCCCGACCGTCTGGTAAACTCTGCTGGCGCGTATTCGCGACACGGCGGCAACCTGATTGTCGTCGATTTCGGCACCGCGACCACCTTTGACGTTGTGGCAGAGGATGGTGCCTATGTGGGCGGCGTCATCGCCCCCGGTGTGAACCTCAGCCTTGAGGCGCTGCACCGTGCGGCGGCTGCCCTGCCTCACGTCGATATCAGCCGTCCCCAAGCGGTGATCGGCACCAATACCGTTGCCTGTATGCAATCGGGCGTGTTCTGGGGCTATGTGGGCCTCATCAAAGAAATCTGCGCGCGCATCCGCGATGAATATGATGCGCCGATGAAAATCATCGGGACAGGCGGGCTCGCTCGTCTTTTTGAACAGGTCGATAACCTCTTTGACGTGATCGAGGATGACCTGACCATGCACGGTCTGACCGTGATCAATGATTACAATAAGGAAACTAAATGAGTAGTGAACGACTGATTTACCTGCCGCTCGGTGGCGCGGGCGAGATCGGCATGAACGCCTATGTCTACGGATATGGCGCACCAGATAAAGAACGTCTGATCGTTGTCGATCTGGGCGTGACCTTCCCAGATATGGACGGGAGCCCCGGTGTCGACCTGATTTTCCCTGATATTACTTGGCTCGAAGAGCGTAAGGACCAGATCGAAGGGATCTTTATCACCCACGCGCATGAAGACCACGTTGGGGCTGTTGGCCTCTTGTGGGAACGCCTCGGCGCGCCGATCTATGCGCGGACCTTCACCGCGAATATCGCGACCCGCAAGCTGTCCGAAAAACACCTGCCCGAAGGCATCGTGCGCACCGTTGGGGCTTATCCTGCGGTCACGAAATGCGGCCCGTTTACCGTTTCGGTCGTGCCGATGAGCCACTCTATCCCAGAGAGCGGTGGTCTGTTGATCGAAACGCCGAACGACCGTGTGTTCCACTCGGGCGACTTTAAGATCGATAAAACGCCCGTCGTTGGTGAACCCTTTGATGAGGTCATGCTGTCTGAAATCGCAAAGGGCGGCATCAAGGCGCTTGTGTGCGATTCCACCAACGTGTTTTCCGAACACGCAGGGCGGAGCGAGGCTGAGCTTGCCAAACCGCTGCAAGCGCTGATCGAAGAGCAAAAAGGCATGGTCGTTGCAACCACCTTTGCATCGAACATCGCGCGTTTGAAAACGCTGGCTGTTGCAGCGCAAAACGCGGGTCGTTCGATCTGTCTTTTGGGCCGTGCGATGCGTCGGATGGTCGAGGCCGGGATCGAGACGGGTATTCTGTCGGACTTCCCATCGGTCATTTCGCCCGAAGATGCGGCGAGCATCCCGCGTGAAAACGTCATGCTGCTGGTCACTGGGTCCCAAGGTGAACGCCGCGCGGCCTCGGCCCAACTGTCCCAAGGCAAATACCTCGGCCTGTCGCTCAAAGAGGGCGATACGTTCATCTTTTCGTCCAAGACCATTCCTGGCAACGAACGTGGTGTGATCCGCATCATGAACGCGCTGTCGGAAAAGGGTGTTGAGGTGATTGATGACCGTGGTGGCCTCTACCACGTGTCTGGTCACGCGAACCGTCCTGACCTGAAAAAACTGCACCAGATCATGCAGCCACAAATGCTGATCCCAATGCACGGCGAACACCGCCACCTGCGCGAACATGTAAAACTGGGTGCAGAGAGCGGGATCACGGGTGTGATTGCTGTGAACGGCACAATGGTGAACCTGTCAGCCAATCGCCCAGAGGTGTGTGGTTATGTCGAAACGGGCCGCACCTATTTGGACGGCTCGGTGCAGATTGGTGCGCTGGATGGCATCGTGCGCGACCGTATCCGCATGGCGCTGAACGGTCATGTGACTGCGACGCTGATCATCGACGAACATGATGAACCGCTGGGCGATCCGTGGTGCGAACTGATGGGGCTTCCTGAAATGGGTCGCAACAACGCACCGCTCGTTGATGTTCTCGAAGAGGACCTGAGCCAGTTCATTAACCGCGCCGATGACAAGACGCTCTTGGATGATGATGAATTGGAAACGCAGCTGCGCCGTATCATTCGGAATTCGTGCCAGAATGAGATTGGTAAAAAGCCAGAAGTGACGATCATCATCAGCCGATTGAACTGATCGGCGAGAGATTAAAGAAGCCCGCGAAGAGTGATCTTCGCGGGCTTTATTATTTAGGCTTTGCGGCGCTCGTCGAAACTGAGCCGGATAAACGCGGGGGCATCATCGCCCATCCCGATCACGTGATCGTCGCGGTCACGGCGGCGGTCACGACGTTGGCCACGATCACGATTGTTGTCACGGTTGTTGTCGCGCTGCGGACGCTGTTCGCGCTCCATTGGCTTTTCAACGGCAGCGACTTCTTCGACGACCTCAGGGGTAGGGGCCTCAACCACCTGTTCCTGCGGTTTTGCGTCCTCGTCTTTCTTGCGCGATCCACCACGGCGGTTGCGGCTGCGCTTTGGCTTGTCGTCAGACGCCTCAGGCTTATCCTCGGACGGCTCAATCTGGCCGAGCGGGTTTTCCAGAACAGGAATGTCCTTGCCCAACAGCTTTTGAACGGCGTCGAAGTTCTTTTCGTCGCGCGGTTCGCAGATCATGATCGCCTTACCATCGCGGCCAGCGCGACCTGTGCGGCCAATGCGGTGCACATAGTCCTCTGGGTGGCCCGGCACGTCAAAGTTAAAGACGTGGGTCACGGACGGCACGTCTAGACCACGGGCAGCCACATCAGAGGCCACCAAGATCTTGATCTTGCCTTCGCGGAAGGATTCGAGCGTGGAGTTCCGCTGGCTCTGGTCCAGATCGCCATGGATCGGAGCCGAGTCATAGCCGTATTTGCTCAGCGATTTGTGGCAGATATCAACGTCCGACTTGCGGTTACAGAAGATCACCCCGTTCTGCAGCTTGTCGCCTTCGGCATCGATCAGGGCACGGAGAAGCTGACGCTTCTCGCTCGCTGCGCGGTCACGACGGGAGCCTTTAAAATGCACAACGTGCTGTTCAATCCGCTCGGACGCGGTCGCCTGACGGGCCACTTCGACCTTGGCGGGGGTGTGCAGGAAAGTATTGGTGATGCGCTCAATCTCGGGCGCCATAGTGGCCGAGAAGAACAGCGTCTGACGGGTGAACGGCGTCAGGTTAAAGATGCGTTCAATGTCAGGGATAAAGCCCATGTCGAGCATACGGTCAGCTTCGTCGACGACCATGATCTGCACGCCAGTGAGCAGCAGTTTACCACGCTCAAAATGGTCAAGCAGACGGCCGGGGGTGGCGATCAGAACGTCAACACCACGGTCGATTGCCGCGTCTTGATCTTTGAACGACACGCCGCCGATCAGAAGGGCCTTTGTCAGTTTCGTATGCTTTGCATAAACGTCAAAGTTCTCAGCCACCTGAGCCGCCAATTCGCGGGTCGGGCAAAGAACGAGCGAACGTGGCATACGTGCGCGTGCACGACCACGGCCCAGAAGGGTGATCATTGGCAGCGTGAAAGATGCGGTTTTCCCTGTTCCCGTTTGCGCAATGCCTAGAACATCGCGGCCTTCGAGGGCAGCGGGAATAGCGCCAGCCTGAATAGGGGTTGGGGTTTCGTAGCCGGCTTCGGCAATCGCCTTGAGAACCTTTGCATCAAGGTTCAGATCAGAGAATTTTGTCATATACGTCCATAGTCGCGGCCCGTCGGGGGCCGAAGGTTATGGGACGCAACATGCCAACGCGCCCCGCGTCAATAGTTCCCGCAAGCGGGCTGCGGCCTTCTATACCGAAAACCGCCTTCAGGTCAATCGGAGCAGCATTTGCCCCTTAAACCATCATTTCCTTGGTCGCGGTCAGTTTGACATCGGGGTAATCGCGCTCCACGCGGTCGATGTCCCACTGCAAGCGGGTCAGGAACACAACATCGCCGTCGTTGTCGTGGCTGATGTGCTGTTTATTGGCTGTGATGAATTTATCGACCGCGGCTTTATCCCCTTGAACCCAACGGGCAGAGGTGAACTGCGACGGTTCAAAGCGCACAGGCAGGCCGTATTCCAGTTCGATCCGGCTAGCGAGCACTTCGAACTGAAGCTGGCCGACAACGCCGACGATAAAGCCAGAGCCGAACGCGGGTTTGAACACCTTTGCAGCGCCTTCTTCGGCGAACTGCATCAGAGCTTTCTCAAGGTGTTTGGCCTTCATCGGGTCGCCCGCGCGGCAGTTCTGCAAAAGCTCTGGCGCGAAGGATGGGATGCCCGTGACCTTGAGGTTTTCGCCTTCGGTCAGGGTGTCACCGATGCGCAATTGCCCGTGGTTCGGAATACCGATGATATCGCCAGCCCAAGCCTCTTCGGCCAATTCGCGGTCTGATGCGAGGAACAGAACAGGGTTCGAAATCGCCATCGGCTTTTTAGAACGAACATGTGTCAGCTTCATGCCGCGATGGAAGTGGCCAGAGGCCAAACGGACAAAGGCCACGCGGTCACGGTGTTTCGGGTCCATGTTCGCCTGAACCTTGAACACAAAGCCAGCGACCTTGTTTTCCTCGGGCATAACCTGACGCGGGTCTGCGGACTGCGGCTGCGGTTCGGGACCGTATTTGCCGATGCCGTCCATCAGTTCTTTGACGCCAAAAGAGTTGATCGCAGAGCCGAACCAGATCGGGGTCATGTGGCCCTCAAGGACTGCCTGATGGTTCAATTCGGGCAGCAATTCGCGCGCCATTTCGATCTCTTCCAGGAATTTCTCCAGAAGATGCGCGGGGATATGTTCCTTCAGCGCGGGATCGGTGAGGCCTTTAATCTCGATGCTCTCAGCGACGCGGTTACGGTCCGCACGATCCATCAGTTCAAGACGGTCGTTCAAGAGGTCGTAGCAGCCCATGAATTCTTTACCCATCCCAATGGGCCAAGACGCAGGCGTCACGTCGATCGCTAGGTTTTCCTGAATTTCGTCGATGATGTCGAACACATCGCGGCTTTCGCGGTCCATCTTGTTACAGAAGGTCAGGATCGGAAGGTCACGCAGACGGCAGACTTCGAACAGCTTCTGGGTTTGGCTTTCCACACCCTTCGCACCGTCGATCACCATCACGGCGGCATCAACGGCCGTTAGCGTGCGGTAGGTATCCTCAGAAAAGTCCGAGTGGCCAGGGGTGTCAACGAGGTTGAACCGAAAGTTCTTAAAGTCGAACGACATTGCCGATGCGGATACGGAAATCCCGCGATCCTTTTCCATCTGCATAAAGTCGGACCGTGTGCGCCGCGCTTCGCCCTTTGCGCGGACCTGACCAGCCATCTGGATCGCACCACCGAACAAAAGGAACTTTTCGGTAAGAGTGGTCTTACCGGCGTCAGGGTGCGAAATGATCGCGAACGTGCGGCGACGTGCGATTTCAGCGGGCAGGGCGGGGCGATTTGAAGCGGTATCGAGCATGCTCGTGCCTATACGGTGACGGGCATGCCCTGACAAGTTAATCTGCGTCAGTTGGTGTCGAGACTTTCCATGCGGCGCAGGTAATCGTCGGCAGTGGTGCGCAATGTGTGCGCCTGTTCCGCCACGTGTTCGGACCCGATACGCGACTGAGCGACGGTCGACATGATGACGTTGCCCAGAACTTCACCCTGAACGCGGAGTGCGTCTTGAACCGACACCGAGGCTGTGTTCACCTGCGAAACCTGTTCAGAGATCGCGCCAACGCTTTTCACCGCGGAGTTCGTTTCGACCCGCACGGCCTCGATCAGGTTATTGATGTCTTCGGTTACTTTGGTGGTCTGAGCCGCAAGGTTCTTCACCTCGCCCGCAACTACGTTAAACCCGCGGCCAACAGCGCCAGCGCGCGCGGCTTCGATAGAGGCGTTCAGGGCCAAGAGGTTGGTTTGGTTCGCGATGTCATTGATCATTTGAACCGCCTTGGAGATGTTTTCGACCTTCTGAGATAAACGTTCCACCTGATCTGTCGCAGTCTGGGCGTATTGCGCAGCCGTGGTCGACAACATCGTTGCCTTTTCCATCTCACCACGAATGTCGCTCGCGGAATTGGACAGATCTGCTGCCGACATCGACGCTTGTTTCACACTGGCCGAGGTCTGTTCCGCAGCACCCGCAAGTGTTTCAACAATCTTGCCCAACGAGTCCGAGAAATCGCGGCTCATCTCTTGTTTGAGAGAGGCAGAGCGTTCCGCCGACGTCGTCAGGTAGCTGCTCAGTGACAAATCCATGTCAAACGTCACGGCACGGCTGATCGCATCGGCCAAGGCGTTGTTGCGCTTGCAGAAAAATCCACGGTGCCCAGCGTGTTCAATCAGGCCCACCCGCATGTGTGTGTAACCCGCAATTTGAAGGGCGGGCGCAAGATTGATGCGAGTATGAACCGCCGCGATTTGCTTTACAGATGCGAGGTATTCTTCGCCAAAGTCCGCGTTCGCGATAAACGTCCAGTGTTTGATAAAATTTGCACCAACACGTTCAAGATGCCCTTTTTCATTAAGCATTGCGCTGAAAGGCTCTTGTTGGGAAATGAATTTAACAAGGCTATCCAAGGCAAGCGGAATGGCCTTTTGAATGTTGTGGCGGTTTTGACGAATGAGGCCCAAACGAGCGTCATTCAAGCCATGGTTCAAAAGCCGTTTGCGCATTTCGGTAATGTCGAGCGAGCTCGTTTCCAACGGTGAAGTCCTCGGTGCAATATACATACTTGACCGTGGGAACGGCGTTTGCCTGAGAAAATGTAGGATTTTATTCAAATAAATTGAATTTTTATCAGCTGCTCGACGCCTTGCGCAAAACCTCCGCCGCATCTTGCGAAGGCAGCAAGGTTTCGGTCACTTCGAAATCGTGATGGTGGCGATAGGTGTGACGCTGCGCGTCGACCGTTGCTGGAATGGCGGATCGGGTGCGCGGGTCGATGAGAAGGGATTCCGCAGCGATCCCTTCGGCATAGATGATTTGGTGTTCGTCAAAGAGAACTTGGAAGTAATCTACATAACCACCGTCCTGTTGGTACACGGTGTCGCCGTTAATCAGGTGGCGAACCCGAACCAAGACCTCGGCACGGCCAGCGCCGAGATGATCCTCGCGCTGGTAGATGAACACGCGGTGATCGGGCGACAACATCAGATCATTTTCGTTGTGCAGCGTGCCCTTGCGGATGACGACAGGTGCAAATTCGCCCACAGCGCGGAGCGTCGTTTGACCAATCCAGCGCACGGATTGGGCACCATCATCGCGCGTTAGGACGCGGTCGCCGACCCTCAGGTCCTCGATCTTGCGCTGCTCGCCAGAGGCTAATGTAATATGAGTACCGCGGGCGAACGACACGCAGGCCATTTCGGCGAAACGGCTTAGTGCGGCATCGCGATCAACGCCGACGAGACGGAAATCCTTGCGAGCGGGCATTGGGGCAAGCGGGAGGATATAGACCTCTTCGACGCCGCCATCTTCGACTTCGACCAGAACGATGACCTCGCAAGTGGTGCTGTCGGACATCATAAACGTCAGGCAGGAATCGAGGTAGATCGCATTGCCTGCCGTTCCGATTGCGGATTGCATCGCGACAGTCAGTGCACCCGTGTCAGGGTCCATCGCCACCGACAATGGCAAACGCTGCGCTGCTTCGGTGATCTGGTAGATGTCATCCATCAGCAGTTCGTCGGCAAAGCTGATCGGGTCCCCTTCGGCAACGCCATTGGTCACGACAAAATCACGGCTCCGATGAACGGGCAGGGTTTGGGACGTGTGCGCGTTTTTCAAATGAGACATAAACCAACCTTAAAACTCGTGATGCTATTGAAACGGGTAACTAGTGAATAATCTATATATTCGTCAACGGATGGGAAACATAAAGCAACCCACCATGCGTATCAGGGAGATTGAAACGTGGATCTAGGGATATCTGGTAAGCGAGCATTGGTCTGTGGCGCGTCCAAAGGTTTGGGGCGCGGCTGTGCAGAGGCCTTGGCCGAAGCAGGGGTGAATCTGCTGATCAACGCGCGGACCGCTGAGACGCTCGAGCAGACGGCTGCCGAAATTCGTGCGAAATATGGCGTGTCGGTAGACACAGTTGCTTGTGACGTCACCACGCCAGAGGGCCAAAAGCGGGTGATCGATGCGGCGCAAGGTGTTGATATCCTTGTCACCAATGCGGGTGGCCCGCCTCCGGGGATGTGGACGGATTGGAACCGCGACGATTTCATCAAGGCGCTGGATGCAAACATGCTGACGCCCGTTGCGCTGATGACCGCTCTGATGCCTGCGATGATCTCAAAGGGCTGGGGGCGTGTGGTGAACATCACCTCTCAGTCGGTTAAGGCGCCAATCCCGCAATTGGGATTGTCGAACTCTGCACGAGCGGGGCTGACGGGGTTTGTGGCTGGGACATCGCGTCAGGTCGCGCCTTATGGGGTGACGATTAACAATATGCTGCCCGGTTTGCATGACACGGATCGCGCGCTTTCGCTCGATACTGGGATTTCTACTGCCGAAGGGATCAGCATTGCCGATGCACGGGCAAAACGCGAGGCCACGATACCAGCGCAGCGCTATGGCACGACGACCGAATTCGGGGCGATGTGTGCGTTCCTTTGTTCGGACAAGGCGGGCTTTATCGTGGGGCAGAATATCATGCTCGATGGCGGTGCGGCGAATATGACCATGTGATCCATGGACTTGCCCAAGGCGGGCGAGGTTGATAGGACGGGCCTATACCCGATTGAAGCTGTCGGAAATAGGAACCATCGTGCCGAACCCACCCCGCCTTGAAATCCGCAACATACGTCGTTCGTTCGACGGACTGCCGGTTGTGGATGACGTATCGCTCTCGGTGATGCCGGGGCAGGTGACGTGCCTTTTGGGCCCGTCAGGTTGCGGGAAATCGACGACGCTGCGGATCATCGCGGGCGTCGATATGCAGGACAGCGGTGAGATTTATGTCGACGGCCAATTGGTTTGTGACACGGTTTACCGCGTCCCGCCCGAAGGCCGTTCCATCGGTTTGATGTTTCAGGACTTCGCTCTGTTCCCTCATCTCAGCGTCGCGGGCAACGTCGCCTTTGGCCTCATTGGGGACAAACAGGACCAACGCCGACGGGTCGAGGAGTTGCTCGATAAGGTCGACATGCTTCGCCATATCGACAGCTACCCGCACGAACTGTCGGGTGGGGAACAGCAACGTGTCGCGCTGGCGCGGGCCCTAGCGCCGCGGCCGCGGATCATGTTGATGGATGAACCGTTTTCAGGCCTCGATAACCGCCTGCGCGACGGTATCCGCGATCAGACGCTTGAGGTGCTCAAGGACGAAGGCGCGGCGGTTTTGCTGGTGACGCACGAACCGGCCGAAGCCATGCGTATGGCGGATGAGATCGCACTTATGCGCCGTGGCAAGATCGTTCAGCAGGGCGCGCCCTATAACGTTTATAACGCCCCCGTTGATAAGTCTGCTGCCGCATTTTTCAGTGATATCAATGTGATCCACGGCAAAGTTCAAGGGGCGTTGGTTGAAACGGCCTTTGGTCAGTTCTTTGCGCCGGGGCAGCCTGATGGCACCGATGTGGATATCGTTATTCGACCCCAGCACCTGCGGATCGACTTTGATCGGCATGGGCGGGGCCCGAACCCGACCGTTGGCGACGGCGCACCTGCGCGGGGTATCGTGACCCGTTCACGGTTCATGGGAGCGGAGAGCCTCGTTGAGTTCAAGATGGATTTCGACGGCTCCGTGCTCAAGGCTCAGGTGCCGAATGTGTTCCTGCCGAAACCTGGAACTGCGCTTTGGCTGATGATGCGGCGCGATCGTTGTTTCGTTTACCCTGTTAAGAAATAGTTCGCGCCACCCGATAATCGGCCAGCGTCTTCCCTGCTTCGTTCACAAAGAGCGACGGGAGCTTGCGTAGCGCGGCGATTTCCTCAATCGGCAGATCATCAAAGCCACGGATCGTTTCGCACCACACCGTGCAGGTCCAAACCCGCCCCCAATAATCGAGCCGCAGGGGCCGCACCGTGCGATCCTGTCTGTTGAGAGTAACCAGCAGTTTCTGCCGTGCACGGATCGCTTGCCGAAGGGCGGACAGGTGAACGACGCCATGCGTGCGCCCTGTGAATGGGTAAATGGCAAGCCCATCCGTTGTCGTATGATCCACGTCCTCGGGCAGGGCGGCATCGAGTTTGTCGGCCAAGGTTTGCGCGGCCTCAGTCAGGTCAGCCTCACCCGATTGGGCGACCGCCATAAGGCCGAGGTGCAGCGCCTCAAGCTCTGCCATCGAGAGGTTCATGGCGGGCAGTGTGATCGGCGCGGTGATCCGATAACCCGTTCCGCGAGACCCAACCATCGGCACGCCAGAGGCCATCAACGTCTCCATATCGCGGTAAACCGTGCGCACGGTGACGCCCGTTTTGTCAGCAATATCAACGGCACGGTGCATATCACCGTCCCGCAAAATCCGTATCAACTGCCTCAATCGATCCGTCCGTTTCATACCGCTTTGTCGCAGCAGAATTCACTACTGACAAGTTTTTGTCACAAATTTCGACAAACTTTTGAGAAACCGCACGACAAAAGCGATTTCGCGCTTTTCACCGCTTGTGAAACTGGCAACAGTCGGGGTCACAGAATTTTCGGGCGGCAGAGGCCGTCCCGCACATAGGGAGACTATCATGCTCAACAATATCGGCCCGATGGGCCTCATCCTGATTGCAGTTGTTGTTCTGGTCATGTTTGGCCGCGGCAAAATCTCGGGCATCATGGGCGAAGTGGGCAAAGGCATAACCTCGTTCAAAAAGGGCATCAGCGAAGGTGAGAAAGAGCTGGAAGCTGCAAAAGCTGAAGCTGCAAAAGACGTCACCCCCGAGTCTGACAAAGACAAAGCCTAATCAACGCGAAGGAACGCCGCTATGTTTGGCATGGGCTGGAGCGAGATGGTCCTTATTGGCATCGTCGCGCTGATTGTGGTTGGACCGCAGGAATTACCGGGATTGTTCCGCAGCGTCGGGCAATACGTCGGTAAGGCCAAAGGGATGGCCCGCGAATTCAGCCGCGCGATGGATCAGGCGGCGGATCAGTCGGGGATGAAGGACATCAACAAGACCCTGAAGGCCGCGTCGAACCCGACGCAGTTCGGCAAGGATGCGATCAAATCGACCTTGGATACCTCTTCGCTCACACCTGAGCGGGCAGAGACTAAGGAAAAGATGGATGCAGCCATGGCGAAGGCCGCCGAAGAGCGCAAAGCCCGCGAGGCAGCTGCCGCAGAGGCCGCTCTCGACGAGGCCGAAGCAGACTTGGCCGCGCTGCGTGACCCAAGCCCCAAGACCGAGGCAAAAGAATGAGCAAGGCAGACGAAATCGAAGATACCTCGGCTCCGCTGATCGAACACCTGACAGAGCTGCGGTCGCGGCTGATTAAATCTCTGGGCGCATTCGTCGTTGCGATGGTGATCTGCTTTACCGTTTGGAACCCGATTTTCGATTTCCTGACGCAGCCGCTCTGTGATGCTCTGGCTGAAAACGGCCAGCAGGATTGTGGTCTGGTGATGATCGCCCTCCAAGAGGGTTTCTTTGTCGCGGTCTCGATCTCAATGCTCGGCGGCTTGGTCCTGTCGTTCCCCGTGATCAGCTACCAGCTGTGGCGGTTCGTGGCGCCTGGTCTCTATAAATCGGAAAAGAACGCGTTCTTGCCGTTCCTTTTGGCCTCGCCGCTCATGTTCATCCTCGGTGCTGCCTTTGCGTTCTACGTTATCACGCCGATGGCCTTCACTTTCTTCTTGAACTTCCAACAGGCAGGGGCGACCGCCGGGACTGAGGCAACATCGGCTGGTATCAATTACCTCGGTTCGGCGCAGTCCTATCTGTCGCTGACGATGAAGTTCATCATCGCCTTTGGCCTCTGTTTCCAGTTGCCCGTTCTGCTGACCCTTATGGGCAAGGCGGGGTTGGTCTCGGCTGACGGTCTGCGGTCGGTTCGCAAATATGCGGTGGTCGGCATTCTGATCCTCGCTGCGATCGCGACACCGCCCGACGTGGTAAGCCAGATCATTCTCTTCTCGGTCGTCTATGGTCTGTATGAAGTTTCGATCCAATTGGTTGCCCGCGTTGAAAAGGCCCGTATCGAACGCCTCAAGGCCGAAGGTCTGTATTTCGAGGACGATGAGGACGAGGTCGACGACGAGGCTAAGGCATGAATGACGCGACCTTAACGCGTATCGCAGAGGCGCTAGAGCGGATCGCTCCGGCGCCTTTAGCCGCTCCGGACTTTGCTTCTGCGCAAGGGTTCGTTTGGCACACCAGTCCCGACCGGCTCGAACCAGTGACCAAGGTGTCGCGGGTTGATGTCTCGCTCCTCGTTGGGGTGAACAGATCGCGTGACACGTTGATGGCTAATACCGAACAGTTTGCCCGTGGTATGCCCGCAAACAACGCCCTCTTGTGGGGTGCGCGGGGCATGGGGAAATCCAGTCTGGTTAAGGCCGTACATGGCAAGCTGGGGGAAACCTATCCCGACCTCAAACTGATCGAGATCCAGCGCGAAGATCTGCCGTCGATCACGCGGTGCCTGAACTTGCTACGTGGTCGTCCTGAGCGCTTTGTTCTGTTCTGTGATGACCTGTCGTTCAGCAATGATGACGCGCATTACAAATCGCTTAAGGCGGTGTTGGATGGCGGGATTGAGGGGCGTCCCGACAACGTCGTCCTCTATGCTACGTCGAACCGTCGCCATCTTATGCCGCGCGATATGATCGAAAACGAACGCTCCACCGCGATCAACCCTGCGGAAGCGGTCGAAGAGAAAGTATCGCTCTCGGATCGGTTTGGTCTGTGGCTCGGGTTCCATCCGTGTTCGCAGGACGACTACCTCGATATGATCCGCGGGTATTGCGCGTCTTATGGCGTTGAGATCGACGAAGAAACGCTTTGGGCCGAAGCCATCGAATGGCAAGCGACCCGAGGGAGCCGTTCTGGCCGCGTGGCGTGGCAGTATTTCACGGACCTTGCTGGGCGCAAGGGCGTGACACTTTGACGAAAACGGGCGGGGAATTCCCCGCCCGTTTTGTATTCTAATGCTGCTACCTGATTAGGGCAGGTAATCTTCGGGGTTGGCCGATTTCATACCCGACAGGCGCACCTCAAAGTGGACGACCGCAGGGTTCGTCGCCTTCACCACACCGATTTTCTGGCCCTGACGGACGCTTGCGCCCTCAGCCACGGTCAAACCGTCGAGGTTGGTGTAAACGGTCAACAGATCGGTCGCGTGGCGGATCACAACAATCGCAACACCGTTGGTATCACGGGTGATGGCGGCCACGGTGCCAGCGGCAGCAGCGACCACTTCGTCGCCCGCGCTCGCTGCGATGTCGATGCCTTCATTGCTGCCAGCAGAATAGGCACGCACGATATTACCGCGTACTGGGTAGATCAGCGGAGCATTCGGGTTCGCTGCTGGCGCAGGTGTGCCGAGGTCAGGCGCAGCCACAGGGGCCACAGTTGCTGTTGCTGCGGGTGTTGTTGTCTCGGTCGGGAGCGGCGTTGCAGCCGACGGGGGAACTGGCGTCTGTGTGCCTTCGCCTGGGGCGCTTTCTGGCTCGGTGATGAGCGTCACGCCGCTTTGCGGGATCAACAGCGACTGACCTTCACGGACCGAGAGGTCAGAGCCTAGACCGTTCCATTCCGCCAAGGTCCGCACAGGCAAGTTATAGAGACGCGCGATAGAGTAGGCGGTCTCGTTCGGGCGCACGGTGTGGCGCAGCGGTTCAACGCCGTCCATGACGGTTGCGGTTTGAGGCGCGGCAGCGACAGGCGCAGTTGTGGTGGCTTGCGGACCAGCGCGAACAATCGCGGCGGCGGCAAGGGTTGTCACATCAACTTCGGTCGGCTGGATTGGACCAGAAACAACAGCGCCGGTGGCAGCCGACGGTTCAGCCACGCGGTTCGGCAAGAGCAGAACAGCACCTTGGTTCAACGAGGTATCAACGCTGAGCGCGTTGGCGCGTGCCAGCTCTGCCGCGTTGATGCCCAGACGTTGGGCAACGGTTGTGACAGTATCGCCGCGAATTGCCACGACCACCTGATAGTTCGGGTAAGAAATCACACCGCGATTATCGGGCTCTGGACGCGGCGGCAGGTTGCGTGCGGCATTCGTGGTATCGAGCGTGTTGCCGCCCAAGTCCCGCATGTCCAAATCGAAATTCTCAAAGGTGTCTGCACAGCCTGCCAATAGCGTCAGCGCGGCACCTGTGAACAGCGCAGCGCGCAGGGAATTTGCCTTGATCATCACTCGATCCTCGTCTCTCTCGCCCTGTTGATCAGAGCTGTTTAGGTCAGTCGCCCAACCCCTCTACCAGAGGGACAAAGCGGACAGGGCGCAATTCGTCGTAGTCAAATCCGTCCTCAGTGCGGGTGACACGGATCAGGCTCTGAACCGCATCGGATTGCCCCACTGGCAATACCATAATACCGCCAACACGCAATTGCGCCAAGAGCGGACCGGGCGGGTCTTCGGCGGCTGCGGTCACGAGAATGCGATCAAACGGGGCCTGATCGGGCAAACCAAAGCTGCCATCCCCCACAAAAGGGATCACATTTGTCAGGTCGAGCCGTTCAAAAATCGCCTTCGCGTCCGTCACAAGGCGACGATAACGGTCGATGGTATAGACGCGGCGGGCGAGGTGGCTGAGGATCGCAGCTTGATAGCCAGAGCCGGTGCCGACCTCTAAAACCTTATCGCGGCTGGTAACGTTGAGCGCCTGCGTCATGATGCCAACAACCGACGGCTGGCTTATCGTTTGACCCGACGCGATCGGCAGGGGCATGTCCTCATAGGCGCGGTCAGCAAAGATGCCTTTGACGAACATTGCGCGGTCGACCCGTTCCATCGCCGTGAGCACACGTGCATCCGTCACGCCCTTTGATCGTAGGGCGTAGAGGAATTGCATCTTGGCTTCGGCGTCAAAGGTCACTCTAGCGCATCCCGCAGTTGGGCAAGGGTCGCGTGATCTGTGAGGTCGGCGCGCATCGGCGTCACGCTGATGTAGCCATCAAGGTTCAGGGTCACGTCCGTGTCGGGCAGGGTGCGAACGCGTTGATCGCCCCCTTTGACCCAAAGGAACTTGCGGCCCGAAGGCGATTGATGCGGCTCGACGGTAAAGGTGGTGCCACGGCGGAAGCCCTGCGCGCCAACCTTGATCCCTTGAACGTCGGCAGCGGCGACGGGAGGGAAGTTCACGTTGTAGAACAGGCGATAATCCTCATCACCCCAGAGACCGTTTTTCAGCAAACGCCGCACAACGTCGGCACCGTGCTGGGCTGCTGCTTCGAATGGTTGATCGAGATCGGCATTGGCTGGGCCAAAGAACTGTGACATCGCGATGGCAGGGACCCCCTGAAGCGAGGCCTCAATCGTGGCGCCGATGGTGCCCGAATACATGACGTTTTCGCCGGCGTTGTTGCCACGGTTCACACCAGAGAGCACGAGATCAGGTTTGTTGTCTGCCATAACGTCGTAGAGGCCCGCCAGAACACAGTCCGCAGGCGATCCTTCGGCGGCGAAACGGCGGTCACCGAGTTGCGCAATCATTGTCGGGTGGGTGTAGCTAATACAGTGACCCACGCCTGACTGTTCAAAGGCGGGCGCGACGGTCCAGACCTCACCATCGGGGCCAGCAACCTCTTGCGCGATTGCGTGGAGCACCTTTAGGCCCGGTGCGTTGATCCCATCGTCGTTGGTAATAAGAATGCGCATGCTCACCTCTTTTGCTGACCTTCCTAAGCAGTTGAAGGCAAAGCGGCAAGCATTGTCAGACCTGTTTTACGATAGGATTTCTGGCAGGAGACGTGCGGCCTCTTCGCGGATGTCGGTCAGTGGCGCACGGTCTTCACCCGGGAAGAAGCGCGCGCGCACGGCTGTCGGCATCGGGCGCGGGGTCAAAATCTTAACCATCGGGCCGATTTTTGCGGTTTCAGTCTGCCAGCTGCGCGCCATTGCGATCTGTGCGGCCTTGGACGCGCCGTAGGCACCAAAGAACGCTTCGCCAGCGCGTGGGTCATCAAAGAACACTGCGCGGCCAGTCGTGCCCAGTAGAGGGGCCACATAGCTGATCAAGCGCTGGGTTGCTTTGACGTTTGTCAGGAATGCCTTGTCGTAGTCTTTTTCCGGCATGTCGGGCGCAGGTGACAGAGGCGGGGAGAAGATCGCGGAATGGATCCAGAGGTCCAGTTTGCCCCAGCGATCATAGACCGAACGACAGAGCTGCTGCATCGCGGCCTCAACTGTGATGTCCATCGGCGCAAGCGACGCTTCACCACCTTTGGCCTGAATGCGATCATCCAGTTCCTCAAGTGCGCCAGTGGTCTTACCCACTGCGATAATGTGGTGCGTTTCGGCAAGCTGTTCGGCCAAGGCAGAGCCAAGTCCGCGCGAAGCGCCGGTGATCAGAGCGGTGGGGCGTGTATCTTGCGTCATAGGCTCCATTTCGCACCTTGTTGCGTTTGGTGCAAGTGGGCTGTGATGCGGCGATTTGGTTGGGTCAGTTCATCATCTGCAAGACAAGCTGCCCGTCCATTCCGGTGAGGATCACTGACTGTTCATCAATCGCAGTAATGCGGCCCGACAGCGTCGTGTCGCCCACCGACACAAGTCGGACATAGCCGATCCCGTTGCGCAGGATCGCTTGGGTGCCATCAGGTTTCACAATTGTGCCGATGAGTGCCATTTGATCGAGTGGCAGCACATCGACGACCGTTGCCGCCTGCGCGACAACGTTGTTGGTCATGCTCGTCATTTTCGGTCCATTGCCCGTGAGTGGTGGGACCGAGGTGGCATGTGGGAAACAGTAAAAAAACCCCACCTTGCACGGAAGGATAGGAGCCATAGGCGGGGAACTGCCAGTTCGCCGATTTCGATATATGCAAAAGAAATAAGGGCCGCCACATTGGGCGACCCTAATCTTGCACGACCGTGCAAAGTGATTTCCGAACGGCTAAGTCATCTTAAGACTTCAGTTCGAATCCCTTGGCGATCATATCGGTCGGTTTGATCGGATATTCGCCCGAGAAACACGCATCGCAGAACTGCGGACAGGCGTTGTTGCGGCCCTCTGCGTGACCCGCTGCGCGGTATAGACCGTCGAGCGAGATAAACCGCAGACTGTCGACACCTAGGTGCTCACGCATTTCGTCTTCGGTCATCGTCGCCGCGATCAGTTTTTCCCGCTGCGGGGTGTCCACACCGTAGAAGCACGGCCACGCGGTGGGCGGGGAGGCGATGCGGAAGTGCACCTCTGCCGCGCCAGCATCAAGGAGCATATCCTTGATCTTGCGGGTCGTGGTGCCGCGCACAACAGAGTCGTCCACGAGGATGATCCGTTTGCCAGCAATCAGCGCACGGTTCACGTTCAGTTTGAGGCGCACACCCATGTTACGGATCGCATCGGTGGGCTCAATAAAGGTGCGGCCCATGTATTGGTTGCGGATGATGCCCATGCCGTAGGGAATGCCGCTTTCGTGGCTGAAACCAATCGCGGCAGGGGTGCCCGAATCTGGCACTGGGCAAACGAGGTCGGCCTCAACAGGTGCTTCGCGAGCGAGTTCGACGCCGATCTGGCGGCGGGTCTCATAGACCGAACGACCAGAGAGGATCGAGTCAGGACGCGAGAAGTAGACCTGTTCAAAGATACAGAAGCGCGGTTCCTGACGGCGGAAGGGGAAGTGGCTCTGCACCCCGTCTTTGGCCGAAATGACGACCATCTCACCCGGTTCGATTTCACGGACGAATTCGGCGCCGATGATGTCGAGCGCACAGGTTTCAGATGACAGCGCCCAGCCATCACCGATTTTGCCCAAGACCAGCGGACGCACGCCCAGCGGGTCACGAACGCCCATCAGTTTGGTGCGGGTCATTGCGACAACGGAAAACGCGCCTTCAGCTTTGCGGAGCGCTTCTTCCATGCGGTCAGGGATGTTGCGGCCCATCGAACGCGCCATCAGGTGGATGATGCATTCTGAATCCGACGACGATTGGAAGATCGCACCGCGATCAATCAGGTCACGGCGAAGTGCTGCCGCGTTGGTCAGGTTGCCGTTGTGCGCAATCGCAGCACCGCCCATCGAGAATTCGCCAAAGAACGGCTGAACGTCGCGGATCGCGGTCTGACCTTTGTTGCCAGCGGTCGAGTAACGAACGTGGCCGATACCGATATTGCCAGGCAGCGTCTGGAGCAGTTCTGCGCTGGTAAAGTTATCGCGGACATAGCCCATGCGACGCGCAGAGTTAAAACCGTGCTCGGAGTCGTGCACCACAATCCCGCCAGCCTCTTGGCCGCGGTGTTGCAGGGCGTGGAGGCCAAGGGCGACAAAGTTGGCCGCATCGGCAACGCCGACAACGCCGAAAATCCCGCACTCCTCCTTTAGCTTGTCATCGTCAAAGGGGTGGGCGAGGGGCATCGTTCTGGACACGAGTGTTTGCTCCGAATCCGATATGGGAAGGGTTCGCCCCCTGATAAGCGTTCAGGGGGCCAGTGTCACGAAACTATCATACACTTTATGCGACGATAATTTATTCGCAGGTTCCGAGAAGGTCGTTGTAGTGGCTGGTCAGCCAACCCAAGGCCGCTTCGGGGTCTTGATCTTCGATCTGACCCGTCAGGTTGTTAAAGATTTTGGCCGAACGGCTGTCATCCACAATCGCCATGCCCTGCGAGGCAAGGATCGTGTTGTACAGAAAGAACGCGACAGCAATCAGGATGATCCCGCGGACCACGCCAAAGAGGAACCCGCCCGCCTGATCAAACGCGTCCAAAGCGGTGTTGCGCACCAGCGACGACAAGAGCGGCGTGAAGATCGAGAAAATCGCCAGAGCGATGGCAAAAACGGCGGCAAAACCGACGATAAGTTGCAGTTCACAGCTGCTATCGATCAGGCCACCGATCACCGGAAGGTTGCCGACAAAGACACCAGCGGGCGAGGCAAAGTTGAAGGCGACAATCGCAGCGGCAATCCAGCCGAGGATCGACAGCGCTTCGCGGACGATGCCACGGCTATAGGCCAAGAGGGCCGAAACTACGATGACGATGGCAACAACGCCGTCGATAATGGTGAAACCGTCCATTTTGTCCCCTATACCGTCCCGTCTCGCGGGCCGAAAATGTCGTTCACGAAGCCAGCGAGGTCCTGCATCTGTTTCAGGTCCATCTCTGGTGCCGCTGCTCTTTTGGATAGGTGCGGCAGAATTGCCGACGTGAAACCAAGTTTTTGCGCTTCTTTCAACCGATTTTCGGCCTGAACCACCTGTCTGATGCTACCAGAGAGGCTAATCTCGCCAAAGATGACACAGTCAGACGGCAGCGCGGCATCTTCTCGGGCTGAAATGAGGGCCGCAGCGACGGCGAGATCGGCGGCTGGTTCCGTGATCCGCATCCCGCCCGCGACGTTCAGATAGACATCGAGCCCCGCAAAAGCGATCCCGCACCGCGATTCCAAAACCGCGAGGATCATGCCCAAACGTCCCCCATCCCAGCCGACGACCGACCGACGGGGTTGCGGTGTGGGCGAGGGCGCAACGAGCGCTTGGATCTCGCAGAGCATGGGGCGCGACCCCTCGACACCTGCGAAAACCACCGACCCAGGGGTGGGTTTGCCACGCTCGGACAGGAACAAGGCGCTGGGGTTTTTCACCTCAACCAGCCCTTTGCCCGTCATTTCAAACACGCCAATCTCGGACGCGGGACCGAAGCGGTTTTTGACCGCCCGCAAGATACGGAACTGATGGCCGCGCTCGCCTTCGAAATAGAGGACCGTATCGACCATATGTTCGACAACACGCGGACCCGCGAGAGCACCTTCCTTGGTGACGTGCCCCACGAGGATCGTCGCGATCCCGCTCTTTTTCGAGAAGGTCACAATTTCATGCGCCGAGGCCCGCACCTGACTGACCGACCCCGGTGCGCTGTCGACGGTATCGGCCCACATGGTTTGGATCGAGTCGATGATCACCAGATCGGGCTGTTCGACCTCAAGCGTGGTGAGGATGTCGCGCAGGTTTGTCTCGGACGCGAGTTTGACGGGGCTTTTCTCTAGCCCAAGTCGCCGTGCGCGCATCTGGACCTGAGCGGCAGATTCCTCGCCCGAGATATAGACCACCTTTAGGCCATTACGGGCGAACCGAGCGGCGGCCTGAAGGAGCAGAGTGGATTTCCCGATCCCTGGATCACCGCCAACCAAAATCGCCGATGCCTTCACCAAACCACCGCCGAGCACGCGGTCCAGCTCTGCCACGCCCGCCTCGGTGCGGGGCGGTTCGGCCTCTTGGGCGGCAAGATCGGTGAGGGCAATGGTTTGACCACGACGGCCAGAGAGGCTCTTGCTCCCGTGGCTGGTGGCCAGTGGTTTTTGTTCGCTGATCGTGTTCCACGCACCGCATGCGTCACAACGGCCAGACCATTTTGTGGAACTTGCGCCGCAATCGGAACAGATGAAATTGGGTTCTTTTGCCATGCTCGCCTTGTCCCTTATTCGACCCGTCACAGCAACGGAAAAGTCAGTCTTTGTTCGGTGTGAGGGCGATCAAAACCGAGGCGATCACACAGCCCGAAAACAGATAGAGCCCCCAAGCGGTCTCCAATCGCCCGACGCCCACGCCTTTGACGATCACCACGTAAAGCGCCAGCAGAAAAACGTCGGCCATGGCCAGTTTTCCGAGCCACATCAGGACAGGTTTGACGCGGGTGTCGAGCAAACCGAAGTGCACCAGCGCCATTCCAATGGTTTTTAGATATGGGGCGAAAATGGCGAGGATGGTGACCAAGAGCGCCAGATAGACATCCGTTTCCCAGAGGCTTTGCAGGCCCGACACGACCGAGATTTCATGCGTTCCAAACAGCGGCAAAAGGCCCGCCCGCATCAAAGGCGCAAACCACGCCAGCGGGAATAGAACCAACAGGCACAGGTTGGCGAATTTGATGAGAAAACTGGAGCGAAAAACTGTCATATCCGATGAAGTGGCCAGAGCGCCCCAATTTGGCAAGCGTTATTCTGCCGCGGGCTTGGCCGTAATTGGGACGACATTGGTTTCAGGTTCTTCAACTTCTTCCTGCTCGAACCCATAACCGAGGGTCGGCAGCACGGCCTGAAGTTTATCGTCGAGACGGGCCAGCTGGTTGGCAATCACGCTCTCTTCGGTATCGAGTTGCTGTGCCCATTTTTCGATTTCCTGACAGGTGTGCAGGGCCTCGATGATCTGGCGTTGTTGCCGTTCAACTTCTTCCTGACGCTGGCGCAGGAAAGTGCGTGCATGGGCGACTTTTTCGTCGGAATAGATATCTGCCAGACCTCTGGACCTCTCGCTCATTTGTGCGGCGACCGTCAGAATATCGCTCTCCAGATCAGAAAGGTCAGGGTGGTCGCGCATGAATTGGATACGTTCGCGCACGGCATCAAATTCTGACGACAGGGTAAATACGCCCTCACGATCGGCAGAATGGCAGCGGTGATAGGCGCGGGCAACGTCGTCCATATTGATCCGAAAATTCCGATGAGACTTTTCCAGAGCCATGATGCGGCCATTTGCGGGGGCAAAGAACATCATCGAAAAGAAGAACATCGTGACTGCCAGCTGGATATACATGCCAGCGTTTTCGACCTGAATATCGCCGAACGCCACGGACGCGGTGAGCCAAGGCGCAAGGTCGAAAGCGCACATCACTGTGTAGCCGACCACGAAAGCGGACATCAGAACCAAAAACAGAAATGAAAACGCATGAAATGTGCGGACAAATAAGCCCGACGCAGCCGTAAAATTCATAACTCGGCTTCCCCAAAAACCTCGTTTCGCTATACCTTAAAGGATAGGTTAATTCACCCATGTGGGCGAAGGATTTTGTCGAGAAATGGGCAAAAACGATCTGAACTCTGGATAATCACGTTGTGGGTTTGTGATTGTTTCTGTTTCTCGCACAGTTTGCAGCATCGCCGCGAAACACTATTCAATTCAGCGAGAAGCTGTTTCCAAACAGACCGCGAAGCTAGCGTCCGATTCGATCAGCGCAGGGTTTCGATGGGACCTGTCGCGCGACCGTGGATGAACTGATCGACATAAGGATCGTTGCTGTGATCCAGATCGGCAATCGGACCTTCCCAGCGGATTTTACCCCGATGTAGCATCGCGACCCGATCCGAAATTGCCCGAACGCTGGTCATGTCGTGGGTGATTGTGATTGCAGTCGCGCCCATCTCGACCACGATTTCGCGGATCAAATCATTGATCACGCCCGACATAATCGGATCGAGGCCAGTGGTCGGTTCGTCGAAAAAGATGATCTCTGGCGAGGCAGCAATCGCCCGTGCCAGACTGACCCGTTTTTGCATCCCGCCCGATAGTTCCGCAGGCAAGCGATCCGCAACATCAGGGCCGAGCCCCACGCGGCGGAGCTTTTCAATGGCGATCTCGCGGGCCTCGGACTTGGGACGTTTCAACGCGCCGCGCATCAGACGAAAGGCGACGTTCTGCCAGACGGGGAGGCTGTCGAACAACGCGCCGCCCTGAAACAACATCCCAAACCGTGCGAGAAATGCATCACGCGGTTGGCGGGTGACGTCGACGCCGTCGACTTCGATTATGCCGCTGTCTGGTGTCACAAGGCCAAGAACGGATTTGATCAGGACGGACTTCCCCGTGCCCGATCCGCCGATGACGACCATCGATTGACCCTTGGGCACGTGCAGATCAACGCCACGCAGGACGTCGTTGCTGCCAAAGGATTTATGAACGTCAGTGAGCCGGATCATGCGGAAAAGAAGGCCTGTGTGAGAAGGAAGTTCGCAGCGAGGATCAAAATCGCCGCCGCAACAACAGAGGTTTTCGTGGCGCTGCCCACGCCTTGGGCGCCGCGACCAGAGTTCATACCGTAGTAGCAGCCCATCAGAGCGGCGATAAAGCCGAACACGCCGCCTTTGATTAGGGACGAGAAAACATCCATGAATTCAAGGAAGTCGGCGGTGTTCTTGATATATGTCGAGGCGTTGAACCCCAGCGTTTCGGTGGCGACCAGATAGCCGCCCAGAATGCCGATGGTATCGCCGATCCCCACCAGAACAGGCATGACGAGTGTCGCGGCCAGAACGCGCGGCAGGGTCAGATACTTCATTGGGTTCGTCGAGAGCGTAACAAGCGCGTCGATCTGTTCGGTCACCCGCATCGTTGCGATTTCAGCGGCAACGGACGATGTGACCCGCGCGGCGATCATCAGACCAACCAACACAGGACCCAATTCGCGGACCATCCCGATGGCAACGATCTGGGGCACGACGGCTTCGGCGCTGAAACGTGCACCACCCGCATAAATCTGGAGCGCGAGGGCGCCGCCTGTGAACAGGGCGGTCAGGCCCACAACGGGAAGCGAATAGAACCCGATCTGGATCAGGGCCGTGGCCAATTCACGCGGGTAAAACGGTGGCCGCACGAGGTGGCTGATCGTTTCCCCTGCGAACAAAGCCAACCGTCCCACAAAGGCCAAAGCCCCTAGAACAGCACGACCGAGGGCGGCAATCGGATTTTTCACGATAGATAGGTCCGTTTGTAACGGCCCCCCAGCGAGGTCAAGATTTCATACCCGATGGTGCCTGCAATATCGGCAAGGTCATCGACGGTCTGTTGCGGGCAAAGGAGGCTCAGCGCCTCTGGTGCCTCATCAAGGTCCGTGACATCGACGGTGATCAGGTCCATCGACACGCGCCCGACGATGGGACACGGGATCGAACCCGCCCATAGCTTTGTGTTTTTATTCGACAGAGACCGCAGGATGCCATCGGCATAACCACCTGACACGGTTGCGATTTTGCTGTCACGGGCGGCTTGCCAAGAATTGCCGTAACCGACGACTTCGCCTTCGGTCAGGTCGCGGATCTGGATAACAGGCAGGTCGAGTTTGACCACGGGGGACGCATCGGTGAACGGTAGGCCGCCATACATCCCGATCCCGGGGCGGGTGACGTCAAAATGATAGTCCTTGCCCAGCAGAATACCGCCTGTCGCCGAGAGCGAGCGCGGTACATTCACGCCGTCCGTCATCTTGCGGAAGGTTTCCAGCTGGTAGGCGTTCATCGGGTGATCTGGTTCATCGGCACAGGCCAGATGGCTCATGATCAGGGCAGGGGATTGCGCCATCACGATAGATGCTACGGCAGACCATTCCGACCACTCCATCCCCAGACGGTTCATGCCCGTGTCGAGTTGGACACCAAAGGCCTTACCTGGGAGAGATTCAAACTGGCGCGTCAGTTGATCGAGCGAGTTGATCATCGGGATCAGATCAAGCTGAAGGATCGCGTCGGTGTCGCCCGCCATATGCCCGCCGAACACGTGTATCAGCGCATCGGGGCCAACGGCCTGACGGACCTTTGCGCCTTCTTCGACAGAGGCGACAAAGAACCGATTTGCACCTGCGGCCTTGAGCGCGGCGGCAACGCGGTCTGACGAAAGCCCGTAGCCGTCTGCTTTGACAACCGCGCCCGCTTCGGCGTCAGACATCGCAGCCAAGGCGCGCCAGTTCGAAACCAGCGCATTCAGATCAATATGTAGAAAACCAGTAGCCATGGGCGTCTTGTGCTGCGCCGTTGCCCGCAGGGCAAGGGAAAAATCAGTAACCGTCCTCTGCGCCTTGCTGCCAAGGTTTGACGAGGTTGCCAAAGCGGGTGAAGCGACCTTCGAACGACAGGTCAACGGTGCCAATCGGACCGTGACGTTGTTTGCCGATGATGACCTCGGCTTTGCCGTGCAGACGGTTCATCCGATCCTGCCATTCGGCAAAGTTCGGGCTATCCTCGGACGGTTTTTCACGTTCGACGTAATATTCTTCGCGGAATACGAACATAACAACGTCGGCGTCCTGCTCGATCGACCCCGATTCACGAAGGTCGGACAGCTGTGGGCGTTTATCGTCGCGGCTCTCAACGGTACGGCTGAGCTGGGACAGGGCGACCACAGGGATTTGCAGTTCTTTCGCAATCGCCTTGAGGCCCATCGAAATCTCGCCAATTTCTTGAACGCGGTTGTCGCCACGACCCGTGCCGCGCAAAAGCTGAAGGTAGTCGACGATCAGAACGTCGAGGCCATGCTGGCGTTTCAGGCGACGCGCCCGCGCAGCGACCTGTGAAATCGGCAGTGCAGGGGTGTCGTCGATGAACAGTGGGCAGCTTTCCAGCGCCTTTGCAGCCTCAACAAATCGACGGAATTCCTGTTCGGTCATGTCACCGCGACGGATTTGTTCCGACGGAACCTCGGACGCCTCGGACAAAATACGCGCAGCGAGCTGTTCCGCGCTCATCTCGAGACTGAAGAAACCTACAACGCCGCCTTCAATGGCCCCCTCGGACCCATCAGGTTTGCGACCTTTTTTGTAGGCCTTTGCGATGTTGAACGCGACGTTGGTCGCGAGCGAGGTTTTACCCATCGACGGACGACCCGCGAGGATCAGAAGGTCGGATGGGTGCAGACCGCCGAGTTTTTTGTCCAGATCGATCAGACCCGTCGAAATACCTGACAGGCCACCGTCACGCTGGTAAGCCGCGTTCGCGGTGTTCAGGGCTTCGGTGACAGCCTTCACGAAGGAAGTAAAGCCGCCCTCAGAGTTGCCCTTTTCCGCCAGGGAATAGAGCGCCTGTTCCGCCATCACGATTTGTTCGTTGGCCTCTGTGCCGACTTCAACCTTTGTGGCGCGGTCCGCGATGTCTTTGCCGACCTTGATCAATTCGCGGCGCACGGCGAGGTCATGGATCAACTGCGCATAGTCCCGTGCTGCAAAGGCCGAGATTGCAGAACCTGCAAGTTTGACGAGGTAGGCAGGGCCGCCCAGTTCCTGCAGACCAGCATCATCCTTGAGGTAGGTTTTCAGCGTAACAGGCGAGGCGAGAGCGTTCATCGAAATCCGTGCTTTTGCGGTTTCGAAGATGCGGCGGTGCACTGGATCGTAGAAGTGATCTTCGGTGATCACGGCTGCGATTTTGTCAAAGATTTCGTTGTTCGTCAGGATCGCGCCGAGAAGCTGTTGTTCAGCCTCGATCGAATGCGGGATTGGGTCTTCTGCTGCCGCTTCGACCCCTGTTGCGTTGAATGCTGTAAGTTCGTTCATTGTTATTGCACCCAAACTGCCCTGAAACCTGATCCAAGAGTGATAGCCAATTCGGCCGTGAAGGGCAAAATGTATAACCCTGTGGATGGCCTGTGGGTATCCTTGGTGGATACTCTATCTGGTTGGGGCGAAAATAGCGACACCCATATCTGGATAGAAAAGGGCGGCAGGAAACTGCCGCCCTCTAAATAATTAGGCGCGTGCCGCAGCCCAGCCCGCTGGATCGCGCAGATACGACTCGACCTCGGAGAGGGTGTTTGCGTCAAACGCGCCGCGCTCTTTCGCCACTTCGAGGACGTCCCACCATGTGCAGAGGTGGATCAGTTGAACCCCATGATCGCCGAGCGTTTTCTCAACACCTTCAAAAATGCCGTAGTAGAAAATGACGGCAGTCGCGGAACAGGTTGCACCTGTGTCACGGATCGCATCAACGAACGACAGTTTGGAGCCGCCGTCGGTGGTCAGGTCCTCAACTAAGAGAACGCGCTGGCCTTCGGTCATCGCACCTTCGATGCGGGCATTGCGGCCATAGCCTTTGGGCTTTTTGCGGACATAGGTCATCGGCAGTGCGAGACGTTCAGCCACCAGTGCCGCGAAAGGGATACCTGCGGTTTCGCCGCCAGCAATGTTGTCGAACGCCTCAAAACCCGCTTCGCGCATGATCGAAACCGAGAGGAAATCCATCAGGGTCGAGCGGATGCGCGGGAAAGAGATCAGCTTGCGGCAGTCGATATAGGTCGGGGCCTTCTTGCCAGAAGCGTGGGTGAACGGCTCTTCCGCGTTAAAGTGGATAGCGCCGATTTCCAGCAGCATTCCAGCGGTGAGTTTCGCCATTTCGGCTTTGGTCGGATAGGAAGAGGGGATCATCGCACGTCCTTATTGGTTTTGTAGGTTTTACCGGAGGTCCGGTTCTTAGGCCTCAACACGCCAGTGCAGCGGGAAGCCGGCATCAAATACGGTGACTGGACCGGCGCTTGTCTCGATGCGGTCCGGATAGGCGACCGGTTCCCCTTTGACGAGGGTAATGGTCTCTTCATTCACTGGTAGACCATAGAATTTCGGTCCGTTTTTGGACGCGAAGGCCTCTAGGTTTTTCAGCTTGCCCGCGGCCTCAAACACTTCTGCCAGACAAGACATGGTGTTCGGTGCGGTAAAGCAACCAGCGCAGCCACAGGCCTGCAGTTTTGCGGGGTCCGTGTGCGGTGCCGAATCCGTCCCGAGGAAGAACCGTTCATCGCCAGAGGTCGCAGCCTCAACCAGTGCAATGCGGTGTTGTTCACGCTTTGCTACGGGAAGGCAGTAGTAATGCGGTTTGATCCCGCCCGCGAGGATGTGGTTGCGGTTGATGATCAGGTGGTGCGTGGTGATCGTCGCGCCGAGGTTCTTATGGTGGTCCCGCACATAGTCCACCGCGTCTTGGGTGGTGACGTGTTCCATCACGACGCGCAGATCGGGCACTTTCTTGCGGATCGGGTGCAGAACGCGATCAATGAACACAGCCTCTCGGTCGAAAATGTCGATGTCGCTGTCGGTGACTTCGCCATGAACGCAGAGCGGCATACCGATCTCTGCCATCTTTTCGAGCACGGGACGGACCTTATCAAAGTCGCGCACACCCGAGGCGGAGTTGGTAGTCGCGCCCGCAGGGTAGAGTTTGACAGAGGTTGCGATGCCAGCGGCATGTGCTGCTGCAACATCCTCTGGATCGGTTTCTTCGGTGAGGTAAAGAACCATCAGAGGCTGGAACGACATGCCTTCGGGCAATGCTGCCATGATCCGTTCGCGGTAGGCTGCGGCCTGCGCACCAGTCACAACAGGAGGCACGAGGTTCGGCATCACAATCGCGCGGCCGAAATGCGCAGCGGTATGCGGGAGAACGCCCTCAAGCATCGCACCGTCACGAAGGTGAAGGTGCCAGTCGTCGGGGCGGCGGATGGTCAGGCGGGTGAGGGCTGTATCGGTCATGGGCTGTCTTTACACCTTTGTCCCGCACCGCGCCATAGGGGGATAAAGGCTTTTCGGGCCGAAAAATGCCTCTGCGACCAAGGCATGACTTGACGCCTCCTGTCAGCGGTGCAGCATACCCCAAACGGAGGAAACTATGCAGATCGACAGTATCGACGACGTCCAGACGATTCTGGCCGGTCAGGACTACGTATGCGGCCGCGCCCTAGCGACGGTGGTGTTCTTATCCCTGAAACTCGGCCGTCCGCTCTTTCTCGAAGGTGAGGCAGGCACAGGTAAAACCGAAATCGCTAAAGCGATTGCTGCGTCTCTTGGCCGGAAATTGATCCGTCTTCAATGCTACGAAGGTCTGGATGCGGCCTCTGCGGTGTATGAATGGAACTTTGCCGAACAGATGATCGCGATCCGCACGGCTGAGGCGACAGGCGGGGCTGATCGGTCGGAACTGAAATCCGAACTCTTTACCGAGGACTACCTGATCGAACGTCCGCTCTTGCAAGCGATGCGTCCCCACGAGGGCGGTGCGCCTGTTCTATTGATCGACGAAATCGACCGCACAGATGAACCGTTCGAGGCGTTCCTATTAGAGGCGCTTTCTGATTTTCAGGTGACGGTGCCCGAACTCGGCACGATCAAAGCCCCCGAACCGCCCATTGTGATCCTGACCTCGAACCGCACGCGTGAAGTGCACGACGCATTGAAGCGGCGCTGCCTCTATCACTGGGTCGATTATCCGTCCTTTGATCGAGAGTTGGAAATCCTCAATGCCCGTGCGCCAGAGGCCCAAGATACCCTAAGCCGCGAGGTCGTTGCCTTTGTCCAAAAGCTCCGCACCGAAGATCTGTTCAAAAAACCCGGCGTGGCAGAGACCATTGATTGGGCGAAATGTCTGCTCGCTTTGGATGTGATCGACCTTTCGCCAGAGGTGATTGCCGATACGCTGGGGGCCATCCTGAAATATCAGGACGACATTGCCCGCATAGAAGGGTCAGAGGCGCAGCGTATCCTCAAAGACGCACGCGCCGAACTCGCTCCGGCGTGATGGTCTTTCATGGCTGAATATATCCCGCTCTCTATCCCCGAAGATGGGAAGCTCGCGCATAATATCACGCACTTTGCCCGTGCGCTGCGCAAGGCTGGGCTGCCTGTCGGCCCTGGGCGGGTGATTGACGCCATTCGGGCGGTTGAGGCCGCGGGCTTTACGGAAAAGAACGACTTCTACTGGACGTTAGAGGCATGCTTCTGTTCACGCCCTGAACATCGCGTGGTCTTTGGTCAGGTGTTCCGCCTCTATTGGCGTGATCCGCGTTACCTCGAACATATGATGTCGATGATGCTGCCCTCTGTGCGTGGCGTTCAAGAAGAGCGCAAAGCCAAAGCAGGGGAAAAGCGCGCGGCGGAGGCATTGCTGGATGATCAGAATATCCCAATGCCGAAGGAAGAGGACGAAGAGCCGAACGAAGAAGCCTTGATCGACGTTGATGCCTCGAAAACGATCTCGACCGAAGAAAAGCTGCGGAGCCTCGACTTTGAGCAGATGAGCACAGAGGAAATGGCAGAGGCGAAGCGCATCCTTGCCCGCATGACATTACCTGTGCGTCCGATTAAATCACGCAGGACCGTCGCGGGCTATGGCGATATCGCCGATTGGCGGGCCACGATGCGGCGGGCCATGCGTCAAGGCGGGGAAATCACGTCATTTGAGACGCGCAAGAAGCGCGAGCGTTATCCGAACCTCGTGGTGATCTGCGATATTTCCGGGTCCATGTCGCAGTATTCGCGGGCCGTTCTGCATTTCCTTCACGCAGTGTCGAACGCCAAAGGCCAAGGCTGGGCCAAGGTGCACGCGTTCACCTTTGGCACGCGCCTCACCAACATCACGCGCCATCTGAAACATCGCGATGTAGACGCGGCATTGGCGGCGGCGGGGTCCGAAGCGCAGGACTGGGAAGGTGGTACGCGGATCGGTGAGTGTATCGACCGTTTCAACCGCGACTGGTCGCGGCGCGTTCTAGGGCAGGGCGCTGTTGTCCTGTTGATCACCGATGGGCTGGACCGCGACCCTGAAGGCGGCTTGGGCAAGGCGATGGAGCGACTGCATTTGTCGTCGCGGCAGCTCATTTGGCTCAATCCCTTGCTCCGCTGGGAGGGGTTCGCCCCCAAAGCCCGTGGAATTATGGAAATGTTGCCCCATGTTACCAGTTTCCGCGCTGGGCATAACATAGCCTCGCTTCAGGGGCTGGCGGATGCCATCGCGCGCGGCGATGATACTGGGGAAAAAGATCGCCTCATGGCGATGATGGGGAGGTAGCGGTGACCGATAAGACAGACATTCCCGCCTTGGCGCTCGACTGGCATCGGTCTGGCCGTGGTGCTGTTTTGGCGACTGTGGTTGAAACATGGGGCTCCGCGCCGCGTCCAATCGGGTCACAACTTGTCGTCGACCGTGACGGCGCGATGGAAGGCTCTGTCTCGGGCGGTTGCGTCGAAGGTGCCGTGATCACCGAGAGCTTTGATGCGATCGACGATGGTAAGGCCCGATTGCTGGATTTTGGCGTCAGCGATGACACGGCCTTTGCCGTTGGGCTCGCCTGTGGTGGGCGCATTCGTGTACTGGTCGAACCTGTCGGTGGTGAAACGTTACACGAGGACCTCTTGGCCGATCTTGTTGCCCGCCGCGCGCGGCGCGAGGCCGTGGCCTATGTCGCTGATCTGGAAACGGGGGTGCGGCGGCTGGACGGCTTTGCCCAACATGAAGATCGATTCCGTGGCGATAAGTCGGGCGTTGAAGAGGACGGCCAGACCTTTGTCGCCATCCACAACCCGCCGCTTCGGATGATAGTGGTCGGTGCCGTGCATATCGCCCAACCTCTTGTGCAAATGGCCCGTGCCTGTGGCTATGACCCGATCTTGGTCGACCCGCGTCCTGTTTTTGGCTCCGAGGATCGTTTCCCGAATGAGGTGATTTCGGACGATTGGCCAGATGAGGCGATGGAGAAGATCGGGCTCGACCCGAGGACGGCGGTTGTCACACTGACCCATGATCCGAAGCTGGATGATCCTGCGATCCGTTCAGCGCTGGGCTCTGACGTGTTCTACCTCGGCTGTTTGGGGTCCACACGCACCCATGCGAAACGGGTCGAACGGCTAAAGGCGGACGGTTTTACGGACGACCAGATTGCCAGCATCCATGCGCCTGTTGGTCTGAATATCGGTGCGAAGTCGCCTTCAGAGATTGCGGTCAGCATCATGGCCCAAATCACCGAAAGGCTGCGTAAAGGATGAAATTCGGGCCTGTTCCTTTAGCTGACGCCCTTGGCACGATCCTCGCCCATTCCATCGCTTTGCCCAAAGGCAAATTGGCTAAGGGGCGATGGTTAACTGAGGATGACATTGCGCAGCTCGCGGCGCTGGGCATGGACGAAGTTATCGTCGCGCGGCTCGAGGCAGACGATATTCACGAGGACGAGGCAGCAACACGGCTCGCGCAGGCTTTGGTTCCTAACCCAGAGGCGCAAGGACTGCGCCTGTCCAAGGCAACGACGGGTCGTGTGAACCTCATTGCGACGGGCGCGGGTGTTGCTCAGATCAATGTGGATGCCGTGAATGCACTTAACGCGGTTCACCCCATGATCACCCTCGCCACGGTCCCTGCGTGGCACCGATGCGACCCCGATACGATGATCGGGACGGTTAAGATCATTTCTTATGGCGTGCCCGAGGATGCGCTGAACACGGCGGTCGAAGCCGCCCGTTCCGCGATTCACATCCGTCCGCCACAGTATAAGACGGCGACCTTGATCGAGACCCGAACGACCGACGAAATCCCGTCGGATAAGGGGCGGCGTGCGACTAACGGTCGTCTGTTTCGACTTAATATGTCTCTGACTGAACGGGTTGTGGTGCCTCATCGGACGGACGACATTGCGGCAGCGATTGCCGAGGCTTCGGGCGATATTGTGCTGATCCTGACGGCCTCTGCGACCTCTGATCCGATGGACGTTGCGCCCTCGGCGGTGCGGTTGGCTGGTGGCAAGGTGACACGTTTTGGGATGCCAGTGGATCCCGGAAACCTGCTGTTCCTTGGCGAAGTCGGCAATCGTCCTGTGATTGGGCTTCCTGGGTGTGCGCGGTCCCCTGCGCTGAATGGGGCGGACTGGGTGCTCGAACGCGTGATATGTGGCGTACCCATCGGAGATGCCGAAATCTCGGCTATGGGGGTAGGGGGATTGCTTAAGGAAATTCCGACGCGTCCGCGCCCACGCGAAGGCTGAAACAAAAAAGCCGCCCTAAAAGGCGGCTTTCTCATTCGATTGTCCGAAATTTACTTCGGAAGCGGCCCAATCATCATGACCATCTGGCGGCCTTCCATTTTCGGCATGTTCTCGATCTTGCCGAATTCGGTGATGTCCGTAGCGATCTGTTCCAGCAGTTGGCGGCCCAAATCTTGGTGCGCCATTTCGCGGCCACGGAATCGCAGGGTCACTTTGACCTTGTCGCCATTGCCAAGGAACTTGAGCACGGAACGCATTTTAACGTCATAGTCGTGCTTGTCTGTACCAGGGCGGAACTTGACCTCTTTGATCTCGATGATCTTCTGCTTCTTACGCGCTTCGGCCTCTTTCTTCTGCTGTTCATATTTGAACTTGCCGAAGTCCATGATCTTACACACGGGCGGCGTCGCGTTGGGCGAGATTTCAACGAGGTCTAAACCAGCCTCTTCCGCCATTTGGAGCGCTTGCGCTGGCGTTACAACGCCGACGTTCTCTCCTTCGGCGCCGATGAGGCGGATTTCGGGGCACCGAATGCGTTCATTGATACGGGGTCCAGTGTCACGCACCGGCGGTGCGTTATGAGGTCTGCGGGCTATGGCCTTAGTCCTTTCGGCGGTTGTAATTTGGCACGCAACCTAGTCTTGGCTGCGATTTTCCGCAACCCGCAAATGCGTTTGCCACAAGGTCGTAGTAATTCAGCGCCACATGTGACTTTAAAGTTGCGTGATGTCGTGCCATTACACGCATGGGGGCCTGAGTTGGGGCCGATCTGTAGTTTGGAAGGACGATATTATGAGAGCGTTTGTTATTATTGTGGTCGCCGCGATTCTCGGCTTTTTCGGTTATGAATTTGCCGCCAACGGTCGGACACCTGTTGAAGCCGTAAAAGGTCTGGTCGGTATTGCTGCCGAAGTTACTGACGATGCCGCTGGTGCTGCAACGGATGCAGCCGACGCCGCCGCTGAGGCCGCCACTGATGCAGTAGACACCGCAACTGAGGCTGCAGAAGCTGCGACTGAGGCGGTAACTGAAGCCGCATCTGCAGCTACTGAAGCCGCTGAGGCAGCAGCAGAGGCCGCTGCTGCCGCTGTTGAAGAAGCTGCAACCGCCGCGACTGAGGCTGCTGACGCTGCGACGACCGCTGCGACTGAAGCTGTTGATGCCGCTGCGACTGCTGCAACGGATGCAGTAGAAGGCGCGACCGAGGCTGCATCGGCTGCGGCTGATATGGCAACCACCGCCGCAACCGAAGCTGCTGACACTGCAACTGCAGCTGCTACTGAGGCTGCGGACGCTGCGACTGACGCCGTTGATGCAGCGACTGAGACTGCAGTTCAGGCTGCAACTGATGTGACCACGAGCGCCGGTAGTTTGATGGAAACCGCGACAGGCGCACTTGGCGCGCTGGACCCCTCGGCCATTCTCTCGGTCGAGAACTTTGACCCAGCCAAAGTAACCGCCCTGATTGAAGGGTCGTCGCTGTCCGATGGCATTAAGACCCAACTCGTTACTGCGGTTGAGGCTGCTGGTAATAACCCTGAGATGGTTCAAGGCGTGATTGACCAGATCAAGTCGGCGATGGGTCTGTAATTTTTGGCACATTCAGCTCTGGCTGAATTACGATAACTTCTTGGAAACGGGGCAGTTTTTCTGCCCCGTTTTCGTTTTTTTGGTGGTCTGTGCGAAGAGTTTCATTTTTTTGTCATAGGGCGCTTGACGCGCCCCGACGCACCGCTTAGAAGCCCCACACGTTCGGTGAGATACCGAAAAGAAGATACGCGGTTGTAGCTCAGTTGGTTAGAGTACCGGCCTGTCACGCCGGGGGTCGCGGGTTCGAGCCCCGTCAACCGCGCCACTTTCTTCCCTTTCCAGTTTTGAAAACGCAAAATGCCCTTGGCAATTTGTCGTGCTTTAATATATCACGTTTTTAAAATATATTGGAGGACGCAATGGCGTTTCTAGATTCCCTGCCTTGGAACCTTGTGATTTTGGCCTGTTTGACGCTGGGCCTCGCGCCGTTTTTCCCTGAACCGCATATCTGGGAAAAGCTAAAGATGTTAGCTGCGGGCGAGTTGGCGAAGCCGATTGATTTCTTTGACTTGATTATGCACGGCGCACCGTTTGTGCTGCTCGTTGCAAAGGGGCTGCGCACAATGATGGCGAGCTCATGAAAAAGGGGGCCGAGGCCCCCTTTGTTGTGTCGTATCAGTTGGCGCGTAACTCTTCGACGATCGACGCCATCTGGTCGAGAGGCACATACCCTCGCACCAATTGGTCATCAAAGACGAACGTCGGTGTGCCGCTGATCTGCAAACGCTGCGCCAGCTCCATGTTTGCCTGCAGCACACGTGCAACCTCTGGTGATGCCATCCGCTCAAAGATTGGCGCCGCATCGAAACCGACGGTCGATGCAAGTTGCGACAGGCTGTCTTGGGTGATGTCACCACGCATATTCATCAGAGTATCGTGGACAAATTTATAAGCGTCATCGCCATGAAGCTGCTGCACGGCAATCGCGAATTGTGACGCGAGGGTCGACTGATCACCAAGGATCGGCAGTTCCTTTACGATAAAGCGGATATTGCCATCGGTTTCCAAAAGCGTCTCAACCTCGGGGAAGGCGCGTTTGCAGTAGCCGCAGCGGTAATCCATGAACTCCACAATGGTAATGTCACCGTCAGGATTGCCGCCAACCCACGAAAACCCATCGTTCTGGATCGCGTCCATGTTCGTCTGGGCCATCTGCTGGTCAGCCATCGTTTCCGCTTGTGCCTGACGTTGTTCGAGAACACCGATGGCTTCCATTAGCACTTCGGGGTTGTCGAGCAGATATGCGCGGACTTCATCCCGAAACGCGCTGCGTTCGGCGTCGCTCATGGCCTCCAGATCGGTGGCGGCGGCTTGGGTAGCGAGACCCAAGGTCAGGGCGAGGGCGAGGCGTTTCATAGAGTTCTCCGATTTATAGTCCGGCAGAGTTGTGCATATCTGGGCGGTGGTGCCAAGGGTCCGATTGACGCGCGGCCCCTGCAAAGGCAAACAGGGGCAGAGCAGATAGACCATAAGAGGCATGACATGCGTGTTTCAAGGCGCGGGGCCGTTGATCCCTTTATCGTGATGGACGTGATGGAGTCCGCCCGCAAGGCCGAAGCCTCGGGGCGTCACATCATCCATATGGAGGTTGGGCAACCCGGAACGGGTGCGCCCAAAGCGGCACTGGATCGTTTGGCACGTGATATGGCAGAGGGTCCGCTGGGGTATACGGTGGCCTTGGGGATGCCAGAACTGCGGGCGCGTATCGCGCAGCATTATGGCGATTGGTATGACCTCGACATGAACCCAGAGCGGATCGTTGTGACCGCTGGGGCGTCTGGCGCGTTCCTGCTGGCCTTTACCGCGCTCTTTGATACAGGCGACCGCGTTGGCCTCGGTGCGCCGTGCTATCCGTCCTATCGTCAGATCCTTCGGTCGTTCGACCTGAACGCGGTTGATATTCCGACCACGCTAGAGGCGCGGTTCCAACCCGTTGCGGCGGACGTGGCGACCTACGACCTTCAAGGTTTGATCGTGGCCTCGCCTGCGAACCCGACAGGCACCATGTTGGGGCAGGGTGAGTTGACGGACCTCTCGGTGGCTTGTGCAGATCGCAATGCGGCGTTCATCTCGGACGAAATTTACCACGGGCTGGACTACGGCATTAAACCCGTGACCGCTGCGTCGGTGACCGATGAGGTCTATGTCATCAACTCGTTCAGCAAATACTTCAGCATGACAGGCTGGCGCGTGGGTTGGATGGTTGTGCCCGAAGACCACGTTCGGGTCGTCGAACGCATTGCACAGAACCAGTTCATTTGCCCGAGCCATGCGGCGCAACGGCTCGCGCTTTATGCGATGGATTGCAAAGAGGAACTGGACGGCAATGTTGCCAGCTATGCCCGCAATCGTGAGTTGATGATTGAGGGTCTGCCCAAGGCAGGCTTTACCAAGATCGCCCCGCCTGATGGTGCATTCTACGTCTATGCTGATGTGTCTGATTACACCGATGACAGCCTGAGCTTTGCGGCAGAAGTACTTGATAAATCTGGGGTTGCGGTGACGCCCGGTCTGGATTTTGACACGGTAAATGGCAAGCACTGGCTTCGGTTCTCCTATGCTCGCTCAACCCCCGATATCGAAGAAGGGCTTCGTAGGCTCACTAAATTCATGGAGGACCGTCGGTCATGATCCGCATCGTGGGGGCAGCGGTTCTGGCATGTTTGGGCGCGGCATCGCGGGCGCAGGACTTCACTGGTCTGGCGCGGCTTGATGTGACCCATTCGGTGATCGAGGATTCATGGGGCAAAACGACAGTCGATTTATTCCTGTCGCAGCCTGTGCCTTGGCGGGTGTTTACGCTCGATGATCCGCGCCGACTGATTTTGGACTTTCGCGAGATTGACTGGCGAGGCGCGGACAAGGCGACCTTGGATCAATCGGACCGCGTGAGCGACCTTCGGTTTGGGGCGCTGCGGCCAGGGTGGTCGCGGATGGTGGTTGATCTGTCCGACGCCATGATCGTGAGCCAAGCAGGGATGACGGTGAATACGGTTGACGGAACGGCGCGGTTGACGGTGAACCTGTCGCCAAGTTCGGACGCGGACTATGCCGCCGCCGCAGGTGCGCCCAGCGATCCGGGTTGGGATATGCTGAACACCGTTGATCCTACTGCGCCGCCAGTCGCTGCGGTCGATGATGGTATCCTGACTGTCGTGATTGACCCCGGTCATGGTGGCATTGACCCCGGTGCCGAGCGGGATGGACTGCGTGAGGCGGACCTCATGCTGCAACTGGCTGTTGAAGTAGCGCAGACGATGAACCGGATGGAAGGGATGCGCGCTGTGCTGACCCGCCAGACGGATGTGTTCGTGCCGCTTGAGGAACGGATTTCCATTGCCCGTAGGTCTGGCGCAGATGTGCTATTGTCGCTTCATGCGGATGCTTTGGACGGGGATGAGATTACCTCGGGCGCATCGGTCTATACCCTTAGCGATCAGGCCCAAGAGGATGCGTCCTTGCGTATGGCAGAACGGCATGATCGTGGGGACCTCTTGGCTGGGTTGGATTTGACGGGCCAAGACGACACGGTCGCGACGGTTCTAATGGACCTTGCTCGCACGGAAACCGCGCCGCAGAGCGATACTTTAGCGGACGCATTGGTTCAGGCGCTGATGGATACGAATGCGCGGGTGAACAACACACCACGACGCGAGGCGCTCTTGGCCGTTTTGAACGCGGCGGATTTCCCGTCAGCCTTGGTTGAGGTCGGGTTCCTATCGAACCCACAAGACCGTGACGCACTCCGTTCTGCCGAAGGGCGGGCACGGGTTGTTGCGGGAATCGTCCTTGCCGTTCAACGCTGGGCCAATTCCGAAGCTGCGAAAGACGCGCTTAGACGCCAGTAAACCGAGCGAGCCATACCGTCCGATCGCCGCAGTCGGGGTCTTCGGCCTTGTGCGCGACGACGGTAAAGCCTGCTGCCTCTAGTTCGTGGCGATAACCCGCCTCGGACAGGGAGGCGTGATAGATCGGGGTGCCTTCGACCGACCCGATGGAAACACCCTCATCAGGGCCACTGGTGAACATCAGCGCAGCGTTGTCGGCGGCATGGGCTGCAAACACCGCGAACATAGCGCGCTGATCTGCGGGTGAGAGGTGAAAGAAACTATCCCACGCGAGGATCGCATCAAATTTCTCACCCAGATCAAGGCCACGCATATCGGCGCGAATAGAACGGGCGTTGGGCACGTTGGTTTGGAACAGGGCAATCATGCTCTCTGCCCCGTCAACGCCAGTTACAGCGATGCCACGATCAATGAGGTATTCCGCGATCGGGCGACCCGATCCGCATCCCAAGTCCAAGACACGGCGTTTCCCGCGATCATGCGGCGCAACCGCAATCATCCGGTCCAACCAGCGGCGTTCTGTCAAACGGCGGTCGCGGGACGTGGCCCAAGCAGGGCCGACTCGGTCATAGGTGGCAAGGATGCTTTCTGGCGTGCTCATGGCGCTGATTTGGTCCGTGGATCGCCAAGGGGCAATCCCTACCGTTCAAACCTATGCGAAAGCGGCGTTTTCATGCCGAAAGTGGTGCTTGCGGTTTTGACCTGACCCGCGACCCGCCCTATAAGCGGCGCACCAACCAAAGGGGTCAAACGCGTGCTGCGATTTATCATGTCGTTCTTCGGGGCTATCTTTACGATGGTCACGCTTGGTCTTGTGATGTTCGCGCTGATGCTCGGCGCGATTTTCACATTCTATGGCCGCGATTTGCCGTCCTATGAAACACTGTCGCAATACACGCCGAAAACGATCAGCCGTGTCTATTCTGGCGAAGGTCAGATCATCGACGAATTCGCTGTAGAACGCCGTCTGTTTACCCCATTTGATGAGATCCCGCCGCTGGTTCAGTACGCCTTTGTTTCGGCAGAAGATCAGAACTTCTTCACTCACCCTGGTTATGACATCCGCGGTATCGCGGCCGCTGCCGTTGAGGCGATCAAATCCCGTGGCGGTGAGGTGCGAGGTGCGTCGACGATCACCCAGCAGGTGATGAAGAACTTCCTTCTGTCGTCCGACCGCACGGCAGAGCGTAAAATCCGCGAACTGATCCTCGCCACGCGGATTGAGCGGGTAATGGACAAAAGCCGCATTCTCGAACTCTATCTGAACGAAATCTTCCTTGGTCAGAACTCGTATGGGGTCGCGGCTGCAGCACAGACCTATTTCAACAAACCGCTTGCGGACCTGTCTCCGGGTGAGGCGGCGTATCTTGCGGCTCTGGCGCAGCGTCCGGGCAACTTGCACCCCGTGCGCCAATATGACGATGCGGTCGCACGTCGGAACTACGTTCTGCGACGTTTGGCCGAGGATGGGTATATCACTCAGGCCGTTGCAGAGGCCGAACAGGCGCTGCCCCTGCGCACTGTGCAGTCGGGCGATTACGAAAGCTTCCGTTCGCAACTCCCGCCGCGCAACTACTTTACCGATGAAATTCGTCGTCAGCTGAGCCGCAACTTTGGCGAGGACGAGTTCTTTTCGGGTGGTCTATCAATCCGCGCGACCGTTGATCCCGACCTCCAGACCGTTGCAGAGCAATCGCTCCAGCGTGCGTTGGAAGAATACGACCGCAATCTAGGTATCTGGAATGGCACAGGGAAAACTGTGTCCACCGATGCATTGGGGAGCGAAGACAGTTGGCGTGCTGCACTGGCCGATGTCACCGTCCCGCGCGATATCGAACTGGTGAGCCATTGGTATCCCGCAGTCGTTCTGGGCATTGAGGACCAACAATTGCGCATCGGGATCGAAGGCGTTCCGGCGTCCGACGCCGAACCGCAGGTGGTTCCGCGATCTGACATCGATTGGATTCGCGGCAACTTCTTTGACAATTTCGAAGTTGGTGACGTGGTGCATGTCCGCCGTATGACTGCTGACGCTGATGGATCGTTCATCCGCTGGACGCTTCGTCAGGTGCCCAAGGTGCAGGGTGCCTTCATGGCGATGGACGTGAACACGGGCCGCGTTTTGTCGATGCAGGGCGGGTTTAGCTATCAATCGACCGAGTTGAACCGCGCGACCCAAGCGCGTCGCCAACCTGGTTCGGCCTTTAAACCCTTCGTCTATGCGGCAGCTCTCGACAGTGGCTATACGCCTGCAACCATCGTTGTCGACGCTCCGATCGAGATCAACACACCCCAAGGCCTCTGGCGTCCGCAGAACTCGTCCAACCAATTCTATGGTCCAACGCCGCTCCGCACGGGGATCGAACAGTCGCGTAACCTTATGACCATTCGTCTGGCCCAAGAGGTCGGGATGGATGTGGTTGCGGAATATGCAGAGCGGTTTGGCGTGTATGAGAACATGAACCAGTATCTTTCGGCCTCACTCGGGTCCGAAGAGACGACGCTGTTCAAACTCGTCGCTGCTTATTCGATGTTTGCGAACGGTGGGGAGCGGGTTGAGCCGACGCTCGTCGACCGCGTTCAGGACCGTTTTGGTAACACAGTCTACCGTCACGATGCGCGCACCTGCCTCGATTGCGGTGAGGCGTCATTGCCATCAGGGCAGGGGCCGACGATCCTGTCGAACCGTGATCGTATCATGAACGCGGTGACGGCGTATCAGCTGACCTCTATGATGGAAGGCGTTGTTAAGCGCGGCACCGCATCGAGCGTTATCAACCTGCCTGTGCCGATTGCAGGTAAAACAGGGACGACCAACGACGCCAAAGACGTTTGGTTCGTGGGCTTTTCCTCCAATATCGCTGCGGGCTGTTACATTGGTTATGACAACCCAACCCCGCTGGGCCGTGGCGCATATGGTGGTTCGATCTGTGGTCCTGTGTTCCAACGCTTTATGGAACAAGCAATCCAAGAGTTCGGTGGTGGTCGGTTTAAGGTGCCCGAGGACTGTCAGTTCATCAATATCGACCGTTTTACGGGCGCCCGTTTGCCGGAAGGTTCCGAAGGTCCGAACGTGATCGCAGAGTGTTTCCGTGTTGGCGAAGAGCCGATCTTTGGTGTGATGTTCGACGGTGGCTTTGCAATGTCGGCTGATCTCCCTCTCTTTGAAGAGGTGCAGCAGCAGACCCGCAACGTCACGACATCGGACGGTAATACCGCGACCGTTGGCCCGAATGCGTCCTTTGGGACCTTGTCGTCGGGCGGACTTTACTGACACCGACTTGCCCGTGCCGCTGGCAGGGGCTATGACGCGACCTAATCCGTCGGGGCCTGTCGCCCTGACCCTAAGACAGATGAGTTGACCCATGCGCGCCGAAACGCAGAACATTGTGAACGCCATCGAGAAATCGATCGACCTTCTTGCTCAGCGGATGGACTGGGAAACTGCGGAATACCGTTTGGAAGAATTCAACGCCCGCGTTGAAGACCCGACACTTTGGGACGATCCAGAAGGTGCGCAGAAACTGATGCGTGAGCGTCAGATGTTGGTGGATCAGATCGCTGGTCTGCGTGCGATCAAACAGGATCTTTCGGATAACCTCGAACTTATCGAACTTGGCGAAATGGAAGATGACGCCGATGTCGTGAAAGAAGCTGAGGAAGCACTGAAAGACTTGAAAGTGCGCGCCGCTGAGAAAGAGCTCGAAGCGCTCTTGGACGGTGAGGCGGACGGCAACGATACCTTCCTCGAGATTAACTCTGGCGCGGGCGGCACGGAATCCTGTGACTGGGCATCGATCCTTGCGCGTATGTATGTCCGTTGGGCGGAAAAGAAGGGCTACAAGGTCGAACTTCAGTCCGAAAGCCCGGGCGAAGAAGCTGGTATTAAATCCGCGGCCTACAAAATCAGCGGCCCGAATGCTTATGGCTGGCTGAAATCGGAATCGGGCGTGCACCGTCTGGTTCGTATTTCGCCCTACGATTCCGCTGCGCGTCGTCACACCTCGTTCTCATCCGTTTGGGTTTACCCTGTTGTAGACGACAACATCGAAATCGAGGTCAAACCGAACGACATCCGTATCGACACTTACCGTTCGTCAGGTGCGGGTGGTCAGCACGTGAACACGACCGACTCGGCGGTGCGTATCACCCACTTGCCTACGGGCATCGTGACGACCTCCTCGGAAAAGTCGCAGCACCAGAACCGTGATATCGCGATGAAAGCGCTGAAATCCCGTCTGTATCAGATGGAACTGGACCGCCGTAACGCCGATATTAACGCCGCTCACGAAGCCAAGGGTGACGCGGGTTGGGGTAACCAAATTCGGTCATACGTTCTGCAGCCCTATCAGATGGTCAAAGACCTTCGCACTGGCTATGAGACTTCGGATACCCAAGGCGTGCTGGATGGTGCGCTGGACGGACTGATGGCGGCAACGCTGGCGCATGGTGCATCGGGCAAATCCCGTGCAGAGGCCAATGCCGACGATTAAGGGCTATACCCTTAATTCCATATCATAAATACTACTTTGCGACTTGCGTCTCACCCCTTAGCCTTTGCAATAAGGTCAAGGGGAGAGGACCATTAATGACGCAAACTGTAGACACACCGCCTCCATCACAGATCCCGTTGATCGGGACCTTGGGCATGGCTGACATTTTCGCGGCACTCAAAGCGGGGATCTACGATTTCCGCCGCGCACCGCAGTTCGGCCTGTTCTTTTCGGCGGTCTACGTGGTGATCGGGTTCGGCCTGATTACACTGGGGGCAGGGCACGTGAGCTGGGTTCTGGCGACCTCGCTTGGCTTTCCTCTGGCAGCACCTTTTGCTGCGGTCGGCCTTTATGAAGTGTCTCGTCGTCTGGAAAACGGGCAGCCGTTGGTGTGGAAGGACGTGCTTGGCGTGGTCTGGCAGGAACGCACCCGCCAAATCCCGTGGATGGGCGCGATCATCGTGATCTACTTCCTGTTCTGGACCTTCCTCGCCCATATGCTCTTTGCGCTGACGATGGGGCTGTCGGCGATGCGCAACGTGATGACGAGCTTTGATGTGTTTCTGACGGCTGAAGGTCTGCGGATGATTGGGCTTGAACTGATTGTCGGCGCCGTTCTCGCGTTTTTGCTCTTTGCGATGACCGTCGTTAGCCTGCCGCTCCTCCTCGAAAAAGAGATCGATTTCATCACGGCCATGCTGTTGTCGATTCGGACCGTTGCATCGAACCTCTTTGTGATGCTGGTCTGGGCTGCGATGATCGCGATCCTTAGTCTGATCGCGCTCGCCCCTGCGTTTCTGGGGCTTATGGTGGTTCTACCCGTGTTGGGGCACGCCACATGGCATCTCTATCGGCGGGTCCTCTATGATCCCGTCTAAACGCAAAAGGGCGCCCGAGGGCGCCCTTTGTCATTCCATGTAATGACTGATTATTCAGCGTCTTTGGCAGCCGGAGCAGCCGGCATTTTCGGCTTAGCAGCACCACTGGTCGACAGTGGGTCGTCCTGACGCTGAACCGAGCCTTCGAAATGCGCGCCAGACTCGATTGCGATGGTCTTGTGAATGATGTCGCCTTCGACGCGTGCCGACGATGTCAGGCGCACTTTGAGGCCACGAACACGACCGATCACGCGGCCATTGATAACTACGTCGTCAGCAACAACTTCACCACGGATGGTTGCGGTTTCGCCAACGGTCATAAGGTGCGCACGGATATCGCCGTCAACCTGACCTTCGACTTGGATGTCGCCAGTGGTTTTCAGGTTGCCCTTAACATGCAGGTCAGACGACAGAATCGAAGCCGGTGCTTTGGGCTTGGAAACAGGCATGTCCATCTTTGGCGCAGAAGCCGGCGCAGGCACCGAAGTTTGTGCTGCGGTTTCGGTCGCTTTAGGACCCGGTTCGTTGATTTTGCTCTTAGAAAACATCTTGTCCAGCTCTTATGTAGATCATCGGATTGATTGCTTCGCCGCCGACACGAACCTCGTAGTGCAGGTGAGGTCCGGTTGAACGTCCAGAGTTCCCCATATCACCAATACGGTCCCCGCGCGAGACTCTTTGACCTCCTTGGACGCGGATCGCGTTCAAGTGACCGTAACGTGTCTCGATTCCGAACTCATGTTGGATTTTAACAAGGCGTCCGTAACCCGACGACCAACCCGCATGAGTGATCACACCGTCAGCGGTTGCGTAGATCGGAGTGCCCACAGGACCAGCAAAATCGGTGCCATAGTGCATACGGCCCCAGCGCATCCCGTAGCCCGAAGTAAAGCGGAAGTTATCCCGCACAGGCATAGAGAACGGCGCACGCTCTGCGGCAATACGATAGAGGTTAATGCGGTCCATCGACGACAGCAGTTCGTTTGCACGCGCCGTGTCAGGGTCCGCTTCGCCGCCATTGGTCGAGAATTGCAACGGGGTGAGCGGGCCACCTGTGCCTGAATACCCGCGACGTACTTGATCGAGCAGCGTATCGGTGTTCAGGCCAGCGGCACGGAACATATTGTCCAGTGGCTCAACAGACACCAGCATCGCTTCTTCAAGTTGGCGGAAAATCTCGTCGTTGCGCTCTTCCATGAGGCGCAGGTCCAGTTCCAACTCAGCGGCACGGTCGATTGCGCTCTGTGCGTCCGCTTCAATCTGGTCACGCTCAGCCGCGGTGTCAGCCAATGCCGATGCCAGAAGGTCGAGCGCTTCGTTCGAGACGCCACCCGTTGCGCCAGCGACCGAAGTGCCGTTTTGAACAGCCGCTTCCAGTGCGGCGATACGCTGCGACAGGTCCTGACGCTGGTTCATGGTACGGCGCAGGGTGGATTGGATCACCTCAATGCCTGTTTCCAGTTCGCGGCGGCGGTCCTCAGAGCTCAACAGCTCTGTCTGCATCACCGAAATCTGCGCGAGGGCAGAGCTAAACCGTGCTTGCGCTGCTGCGGCCTCTTCGGCGCGGCGGTCGCGTTCGGTCACAAGTGCCTGCAGGCGGGTTTCGTATTCGATCTGATCGCGACGAGCCTGATCGCGGAAGTTCCCCGCGCCAATGCTGTCCATCATTACGATTGCAGTAGCGATAATCGTCCAAGCGAGCACCATTGCGCCAGCGGTCCAAACGAAAAGCTGCATCTCTGAGCGAAGGCGGATGAACCGCGTTTCGGTGTCAGAGCGTAAAAACAGCCGCCGTTCTGGAAAACGCTTTTCAAGCGCTGCGTGCAATCTGGCCATCATTCGAGAGCGCAAGATCGTCGTCCTTGTTCTGTCCCAACCCATACAGACAGGGTCCCAACCTATCCATGCGGACGGTGTTAGCGGGCAGGGGATAGTGGCGCAACGCGTTTACGCAATTTTGCACAAATTGACGCGGTTACATGGGGTTGTGCGCGGTTTTTTGCCTAAATTCCCGATGCGCGAGCGGTGCGATCGGGTGTTTCGTCGGCAAGTGGCCAATAGAAGTCGGGCGGCAGTCCAGCTTCGGCTCGTTTTTCTTCGTTGAACGGGGGCTTCAGCGCACCGTGAAAATATCGCTGAACCAATGCGTGGAATGCAACCTTCGGGTCGAGGTCGTGACGACCGCAAAGGAAGTGAAACCACTTTGATCCATAGGCCACGTGATGGACTTCTTCGGCGTAGATAACGTTTAACGCCTCAACGGTCGCGTGATCTTTGGCCTGTTTGAACAGTCCTATCATGCCGGGGGTCACATCCAGACCTCGCGCCTCAAGCACCATTGGAACGACCGCCAACCGCCCCATCAGGTCGTCAGCCGTTTCTTCGGCGGATTGCCACATGCCAGCATGGGCGGGACAGGCACCGTAGTGGCTACCTTCTGCATGAAGGCGATCGCAGATCAGATTGAAATGTTTGGATTCTTCGTCCGCGGACTTTACCCAGTCGTCATAGAAACCAATCGGCATTTTGGTATCGGTGAACCGCGCGATGATGTCCCAATGCAGGTCAACGGCGTTCAGTTCGATGTGGGCCACCGCATGAAGCATCGCGATGCGACCTTCGGGCGAACCAGGTTTGCGGCGCGGCACGTCGCGTGGATCCAGCAGGTCAGGCTTTTCGGGGCGAGCGGGCCGCAGGGGCGGAGAGGCCGTGCCAATCTCGGGCGTTAGACCCTTTGCGCGGGCCTCAAACCACTCCGCAGCATAGCGGCGCGACAGTGCCGTTTTTTCATGACCATCTGCTGTGGTCAGAACCTCGCAAGCCATCTGCGCAAGTGGTTTCATCGGTCACCCCGTCTGTCGATTATGGGGCAGAGGTGCCTTCCTCTGCCCAAGAGGTCAAGGGCGAGTGGGCTCTGTCAGAGCGCCTTAACAGCCTCGAGGACTTCCTCGACGTGGCCCGCAACTTTAACCTTGTTCCAGACGCGTGCAATTTTGCCATCCGCGCCAATCAGGAACGTTGCGCGTTCGATGCCCATGTAGGTCTTGCCATACATGTTCTTTTCAACCCAGACGCCGTAGCGTTCGCACACATCGCCTTCTGCATCGGACAGGAGCGCGATTTTCAACCCGTGTTTGGCGCTGAACTTTTCATGTTTTGCGACAGTGTCTTTGGAGACGCCCAGAATAACCGCGCCAGCAGCGTCAAAGGCATCGACCATCTCGGTAAAGCCGATGGCTTCTTTTGTGCAGCCGGGCGTGTCATCCTTGGGATAGAAATAGAGGACAACGGGTTTTCCGTGAAAGTCTGACAGGCTGACGCTATTGCCGCCATCGCGGGGCAAGGTTACGTCAGGGGCAATATCACCGATGTCGGGGCGCGATTGGCTCATTTTATCCTCCGATTGGTTTTGAAAAGCGCTGCAGCGCGTGGCAATCTGTGTTCTAGAGCAGAACACCACAAATAAAAGGGGCCATCGGCCAAGGATGTCTGAGGCAGAGGAAAACACGTCCACCAAACCAAAGGTGAAGCCGGTTTGGCGCTCTGTCGTGCGCGGGCTTGCGATCCTTTTGGCGGTGCCAGTGGTCTTTGCCATCGTGGCTGGCGTCCTGCTGATTGACCGTGATGTTCGTGCGCCTCTGTGGTTGCAGACGCGGCTAGAGGCCAGTGCGACGCAGATGCTCAACGGTGGGTCGTTGGAGTTCGGCGAAATTCGTTTGAACGTTGGGCGGGATTTGCACCTGCGGGCGCGGCTGTCCAATGCGGTATTGCGGGATGCGGACGATGTGACGCTCGCACGTTTGCCTGCCGTTGATGCGCTGATTTCCCCGCGAGGTTTGCTGTTTCGCCGTGAAGTCCTCGTCCAAGAGGTGATTGTCTCAGGCGCGCAGGTCGGGTTCCTGCGGGCTGCAGATGGTTCCGTCGCCCTGTCGTTCGAGACAAATGGCGCGGCAGTCGGACAGGCGGACAACTTTGTCGAATTGCTGGATGACATTGACGCAGTTCTTGCGGGGCCTGCTCTAGAAGCGCTGGAACTAGTGCGGGCAGAGGGGCTGATCGTCAACTATTCAGATGCCCGCGCAAACCAAAGCTGGACGGTCGATGGCGGCGTTGTGACCTTGGATCTAACCAGTGGCGTGACCTCGTTGCGCGGTGCGTTCTCGCTTTTGTCGGGGCGTCCTTTTGTAACGGATGTTTCGTTATTCTTTGACAGTCCGAACAATCGCCGTGCGGCCAGCATGGGGTTTACGGTCCGGAATGGGATCGCGCGCGACCTTGCCGTGCAGACGCCAGCCTTGGGGTGGTTGTCGGTGCTTGATGCACCTGTGAACGCCTCCCTGCGGGCGAGCATTGATGATGAAGGTGGGTTGGGGCCAGTCTACGCCTCGCTCGAACTCACCGACGGTTTGATCCAACCAACTCCCGAAGCCCGTCCGATCCCGTTGCGCTATGCGCGGGCGTATCTGTCGTACTTGCCGCTACAGGGTAGGGTGTCGTTTGATCGTGCGGAACTGGATACAGAGTGGGGCACCATGTCCGCCTCTGGCCAAGCGTTCTTGCGCAATTGGAACGAAGGGGGATGGCCAGAGACGTTCGAAGGCCAGTTCAGCCTGCGTGATATCGCCCTGAACCCAGATGGCATGTTTGACGAGCCGCAAAAGATTGACGCGGCCTCTGCTGTAATGCGGATGACGCTTTCGCCATTTGCCATCGATATCGGGTCTGTCGACCTGCGCCTGTCGGATCAAGACATCCATGCCAGTGGCCGTATCACAGCCGACTCCAAAGGTTGGGGCGTGGCGGTTGATGCTTCGGCGGCGGCGCTTAATATCCCTGATTTCATGCCACTTTGGCCTGAGCAAGTTAAACCAGACACCCGTCGTTGGTTCGCGGAGAACCTCACAGATGGCTGGATTCGTGATGCGACTGTTGGTTTGCGGGTAGAGGCCGACCAGCCGCCTGTCGTCGCAACGACGGCGAGCTTTGACAACGCCCGTTTCAGGCCGACACCGAAACTCCCCTATATTGACGATGCTGCGGGCTTTGTCTCGATCGCGGATAATCGTTTGGCGATCATGCTCGATCAAGGGACCACGACACCGCCGCAAGGGGGATCGATAGATCTGTCGGGCACGGTGATGCAAATCGATGACGTGCGGATCAAAGGTAACGACGGCCACTTCACGATCCGTACTGATAGCACGCTGACCGCTGCGCTGTCGTACTTGGACCAGCCGCCGTTTGAATTTTTGACCAAAGCGGGTCAACCCGTGACTTTGGCCGATGCGCGCGCGGTTGGTGTGACAGAGCTCGTCGTGCCGCTGATCAATCCAATGCCACCGAACAGCCTACGGTTTCAGTCCGACTACACATTGCGGAACCTGCGATCCGATACGCTGGTCCCGGGGCAGCGGCTTACGGCGGCAATGGCCAATGTCGATGTGAACAACACCGGCATCACAGTGTCGGGCAACGCGCAGCTCGGACAGGTGCCTCTGACCGTAGAATGGAGCCAAGCGCTAGGACGTGATGCGCCAAAGGTCAGCACGGTGATCGGACAGGTCGAAGTTTCGCCGACATTCTTATCTCAGTTCAACATCAACCTCCCCGCAAATACGGTGCGCGGCTCCACAATGGCCGATCTTCGGATCGACTTGGAACGGGATACTAAGCCTGCGTTTTCCCTATCCTCGCAGATGGTCGGGGCGGAAGTATCATTGCCCTCTGTCGGATGGGTGAAGCCTGCAGGTCAATCGGGCGAATTTTCAATTTCGGGCCGACTGTCCAATCCGCCGCAGATCGACGCGCTGCGAATTCGTGGGAATGGCTTTAGTGCGGACGGTGCACTGACGCTGAATGCAGATGGAACCATGGACCGGGCCGATTTTGGCGAGGTCACAATCGGGAACTGGTTTGACGGGGCGGTGGAGCTTATCGGGCGCGGTGCAGGTCGTGCGCCAGATACCCAAGTCACCAATGGTCGTTTTGATTTACGAGGCGCGAAGACCTCTGGCGGGGCAAACGCGGGGGCGCTCATGGCTCAACTGGATCGTTTGACGATCAGCGATGGCATTTACCTGAGCAACTTCCGTGGTGAATTCTCGGACGAGGGTGGCTTCCATGGGAATTTTACAGGCACGCTGAATGACATCGCGCCTGTGCGGGGACGGTTAGAGACGACGGCGAATGGCCCTGCTGTGCGGATTTTGGCGGACAATGGCGGAGTCGTGGCTCAGGCCATGGGGCTGCTCGACAATGCCAACGGCGACGCGCTCGAAATGATCCTGACCCCAACGGGCGCAGAGGGCACCTATGACGGTGTTCTAACGATTAAGAACCTTCAGGTGCGTCAGGCGCCGACACTCGCTGCCTTGCTGGATGCCATCAGCGTTGTTGGTCTGTTGCAGCAGATGAACGGGCAGGGGCTCACCTTTGCCGATGTGGAAGCGACGTTCAGACTGACGCCTGATCAGATCATTGTCACGGAATCGAGTGCGGTTGGCCCAGGTTTGGGAATTTCTCTCGATGGCACCTATGACATTGCCCAGAGCGAAATGGATTTTCAGGGTGTGATTTCCCCTGTTTATCTTCTGAATGGCATCGGTTCCGTGCTGACCCGACCGGGTGAGGGTCTCTTTGGCTTCAATTATACGCTGCGGGGGACTAAAGGGGCGCAACGGATTTCGGTGAATCCTCTGTCAGCCCTAACACCGGGGATGTTCCGCAATATATTCCGTCGACCACCGCCCCAAGTGAGCCAATAGGACCTACGCACTGTGAAGCTAAGCGATTTTGATTTTGACCTGCCCGAAAGCCTGATTGCCACGCGCCCTGCGAAGCCTCGGTCGTCTGCACGGCTGTTGTTGGCTAAGGGACGCGAGATCAGCGATCTACGTGTGACCGACCTCGTCGACGTTTTACAGGCAGGCGACCGATTGGTGCTAAACGATACCCGCGTGATCCCTGCGCGGCTCTCTGGTTTGCGGCACCGCGACAGTGCCCAAGGCCACGTATCCGCACAGATCGAAGTGACCCTGCTCGAGCCAAAGGCTGACGGAACATGGGGCGCGTTAATCAAACCGCTGAAAAAGGTCAAAGACGGTGAAGACATCGTGTTCTCTGACCGCCTGACGGCCACTGTTGTCGATCGCGAGGATGGACAAGCGCGTGTTCGGTTCAATCTCACGGGCGATGATTTTGACGATGCCTTGGCCAATGCAGGTGCGATGCCATTGCCCCCCTATATTGCGGCGCTTCGCGCCCCTGACGATCAGGACAAAGAAGACTACCAAGCCGTCTGGGCGCGGAATACTGGCGCGGTCGCTGCCCCGACGGCGTCGTTGCATTTTGATGACGGGCTTTTGGAGCAGCTGAGGGCCAAAGGGGTCGAGTTTACCTATGTGACCCTACACGTCGGGGCAGGGACCTTCCTCCCCGTCAAAGTCGATGACATTCGCGACCACAAGATGCATGCAGAGCGCGGGATCGTGACGGCGCAAGCAGCCGAAGAGATCAACGCGACCAAAGCTGCGGGCGGACGGGTTATTCCCGTGGGCACCACCGCGCTTCGCTTGATTGAGAGCGCCGCGACAGACGATGGCATCGCAGCGTGGGATGGTGCGACGGATATCTTTATCACGCCCGGTTTCAAATTCCGCATCACCGACGCGCTGATGACAAATTTCCATTTGCCGAAATCGACGCTGATGATGCTGGTCTCTGCGCTAATCGGTGTCGATGAAATCCGTGCCATTTATGATCACGCGATTTCGAACGGGTATCGGTTCTTTAGCTATGGCGATGCTTCGCTTTTGATCCCCGACGCATAAAGTCACCCATCGTAACAGTTCTTTCATCGGTCTTTCATAGACGCGACATGTACAATCGGTATGCTGTCCTGAAATTCTACGCGAATGAGGGAAAGCGATGATTCAGGTACTTAGCAGATCATGGGCGCTCCTTCTTGGTGTGTTCATGTTGATGATCGGCAACGGCCTCCAGGGGACGTTGCTGGGTCTGCGCGGTGAAATGGAAGGCTTCTCGACGTTCGAGATGTCCGTCGTGATGTCGGCCTACTTCCTCGGGTTCCTCTTTGCGTCGCGTGCCGTGCCAGAGTTGATCCGCCGCGTCGGTCATATTCGTGTGTTCGCCGCGCTGGGCTCTACGATCTCTGCTATTTTGATCCTCTATCCCGCTCTGACAGAGCCGTGGGCGTGGGTGCTGGGCCGCCTGCTTATCGGCTTTTGTTTCTGCGGCGTTTACGTCACGGCAGAAAGCTGGCTGAACGATGGAACCGATAACGAAAATCGTGGCAAAGCGCTGTCGCTCTATATGATCGTGCAGATGGGCGGCATCGTTTTGGCCCAGTATATCGTTCTTTTGGGCGACATTGGCGGCTTTGTCCTCTTCATCATTCCGTCGGTGCTCGTGTCTATGTCCTTTGCGCCGATCCTTTTGTCAGTGCGCCCGACACCCGCGTTTGAAACCACGAAACCCCTGTCCATTCGACGCCTCATCGAAGTGTCACCCTTGGCCTGTATGGGGATGTTCCTCTTGGGCGGCGTGTTCGCAGCGCAGTTCGGTATGGCGGCGGTGTTCGGGACGCGTGCTGGGCTGACCGTGCCGCAAATCTCTTTGATGATTTCGTCGGTCTACGTCGCGGCTCTGTTCCTGCAATATCCCATCGGCTGGATTTCCGACCGCATGGATCGCCGCGTTTTGATCGCGGTTCTATCCCTGATCGGCGGGATCGGAGCATTCTTGTCTGTCGTGAACGGTAGCTTTGTGATGCTCTTGATCAGCTCGACATTGGTCGGTGGCACAGCGAACCCGCTCTATGCGCTCTTGTTGGCTTATGCGAACGACTTCCTTGATCGGTCTGACATGGCGGGAGCCTCAGGTGGGTTCTTGTTCATCAACGGCCTTGGCGCGATCTCTGGCCCGCTGATCGTGGGCTGGGCGATGGATACTGTTGGGGCGCAAGGTTACTGGAGCTACATGGGCCTTCTGATGATGGGCCTTGCGATCTATGCCTTCTGGCGGATGACACGGCGGTCGTCGACGATTTCGGTCGAAGACACCAACCAATATGCACCGATCATGCCATCGGCCACGCCTGTGGCGCTTGAAGTGGCCCAAGAGGTCTATCACGATGCCGACCAAAACGCAGAGGAGGCGCAGTCATGAGCCAAATAGCCTCGCTGATCGAATTTTGGCGAAACGAGATTGGCCCTAAAGGCTGGTATGCGGGGTCCTCTGATATCGATGATGCGATCACCACGCGATATCGGTCGCTTTGGGATGAGGCCGCAGAGGGTGGGTTGGGACATTGGCTGACCGATGCCGAAGGGGCCTATGCCTATCTCCTGCTCACGGATCAGTTCCCGCGCAATATGTTCCGCAACGATGCGCGTTCGTTCCTTCTCGACCCCAATGCACGGGCGGCGGCCAAACTGGCGATGGATCAGGGCTGGGACATGCAGATCGACGAACCCGAACGGCAGTTCTTTTATCTACCGCTGATGCATTCGGAGAACCTCGTTGATCAGGACCGCTGCATGGCCTGTTTCAAGGAACGCATGCCAAAGATGGGGGCGGACAACTTGCGGCACGCAGCGGCGCACCGCTGGATCATCAAACGATATGGTCGTTTCCCCTATCGGAACGAGGCGTTGGGGCGCGAAACAACCAGCGAAGAAGCTGAATTTATGCGCCGTGGTGGCTATGCTACTGTATTAGATGCGGCATAGTCCTCTGAAAATAAGAGGAAATTTCTGCTTTGCGCAGAGGCGATATCAGCCATGTCACAGGGTGGCTAGATCGGCAGGAAAAATTAGTTTAATGTCAAACTAATTTGAAAGCGGAGGAGAAACGAATGGCCGCCAAGAACTTTGACATGATCGTTATCGGCGCAGGTCCGGGTGGCTATGTCGCTGCAATCCGCGGCGCCCAGCTCGGTCTGAACGTGGCTTGCGTTGAACGCGAGCATCTGGGCGGCATTTGCCTCAACTGGGGCTGTATCCCGACCAAGGCTATGTTGCGCTCGGCTGAGGTGTTCCACCTGATGCACCGTGCCAAAGAATTCGGTCTGTCGGTCGAAAAGGCTGACTTTGACCTCGAAGCTGTAGTGAAGCGCTCGCGTGGCGTTTCCAAACAGATGGAAGGCGGCATTAAGACCCTGTTCAAAAAGAACAAAGTCACCTCGATCATGGGAACCGCAAAACTGGCTGGTAATGGCAAGGTTTCGGTCACCACGGACGCTGGCGTCGAAGAATTGACTGCAAAACACATCGTTGTGGCGACGGGCGCGCGTGCGCGTGAGCTTCCTGGTCTTGAGGCAGATGGTGATCTGGTTTGGACCTATAAAACCGCGCTGACACCGTCGCGTATGCCGAAGAAACTCCTCGTCATTGGCTCTGGTGCGATCGGCATCGAATTCGCGAGCTTCTATAACACGCTCGGCGCTGACACGACTGTGGTCGAAGTTATGGACCGCGTTCTGCCTGTTGAAGACGCTGAAATCAGCGCATTCGCGAAAAAGCAGTTCGTTAAGCAGGGCATGAAGATCATGGAAAAAGCCATGGTCAAACAGCTCGATCGTTCGAAGGGCAAAGTCGTCGCGCACATCGAAGTGGGCGGTAAGGTTGAACAGCAGGAATTCGATACGGTCATCTCTGCCGTCGGTATCGTCGGTAACGTCGAAGGCCTCGGCCTTGAGGAAATCGGTGTGAAAATCGACCGTACTCACGTTGTGACCGATGAATACTGCCGTACGGGCGTTGATGGCGTTTATGCGATTGGCGATATCGCTGGCGCGCCGTGGCTCGCTCACAAGGCATCGCACGAGGGCGTCATGGTGGCTGAACTGGCCGCTGGCCTCAAAGCGCACCCGATTAAGCCTAACACCATTGCAGGCTGCACATATTGCCATCCGCAGGTCGCAAGCGTTGGCCTGACCGAAGCCAAAGCCAAAGAAGCGGGCTACGACGTGAAAGTCGGCAAATTCCCTTTCATCGGTAACGGTAAGGCGATTGCACTTGGTGAACCCGAGGGCTTTGTCAAAACGGTGTTCGACGCGAAAACGGGTGAACTGCTGGGCGCGCACATGGTTGGCGCTGAAGTAACCGAGATGATCCAAGGTTACGTCATCGGTCGCCAGCTTGAGACCACTGAACAAGACCTGATGGAAACCGTGTTCCCGCACCCGACGTTGTCGGAAATGATGCACGAAAGCGTTCTGTCCGCCTTTGGACGTGCGATCCACATCTGATCATAGTGACATAGATATAGAAAAGGCGCGGATCTCTCCGCGCCTTTTTTGTTTTCAGAAGGGAGGGGGAATTACTTTGCGACGGGGCCGCCTGCTTGAACCCAGTGACCAAAGCCACCGATGTTGTGCACATCTTGGTAGCCAAGGTTTTCGAGCACCTGCTTTGCCATCGACGACCGTGCGCCAGATGCGCAGTAAACGCCGATGCATTTGTCGGTAGCGAGGCCTTCGACACATTCTGGGCTGCGCGGATCAACGCGCATTTGGAACGCAGCCAGAGGAATGTTCATTGCACCATCAGCCATGCCGGACATGCGAACTTCCATTGGGTCACGGACGTCGATGATGATCATGTCGCCTGCAGCTGCCTTTTCAACGGCTTCGCGGGGAGACAGGCCGGCTGCAGCACCGGCGTTGCGGAAAAGAGAAAACATGTTGCACCTTTGTGGCGAGAGGAACTTTGAATACATAAATACATCTAAATACTGAAATGTAAAGGGGGTTTGTGTAGGATTTACGCAATCCTACACATGTTCTGTAAATGTTCCGTAAAATCTGTTGGAGACTCGGTCCCAACCGCCTATGTGTAGGGCGCAGTATCCGCTGGGGGGCAGAATGCCTGAATTAAAGCATATCGAAGTACGTGGCGCACGCGAACATAACCTGAAAAACATCGACGTGGATATTCCGCGCGATGAACTGGTCGTGATCACTGGCCTGTCAGGGTCGGGCAAATCTTCGCTCGCGTTCGACACGATTTATGCCGAAGGGCAGCGGCGCTATGTGGAATCGCTGTCGGCCTATGCGCGGCAGTTCCTCGATATGATGGAAAAGCCGGATGTTGATCACATCTCTGGCCTGTCGCCCGCGATTTCGATTGAACAGAAAACCACGTCGAAAAACCCCCGTTCGACCGTCGGCACTGTTACTGAGATTTACGACTACATGCGCCTTTTGTTTGCGCGTGTCGGCACACCTTACAGCCCCGCCACTGGTCAACCGATTGAGGCCCAGCAGGTCCAAGACATGGTCGATCGGATCATGGCGATGGAGGAGGGGACGCGTGGTTATCTTCTCGCGCCCATCGTGCGAGACCGCAAAGGTGAATACCGCAAGGAAATGCTGGAACTGCGCAAGCAAGGTTTCCAGCGGGTGAAGGTCGATGGTCAGTTCTACGAACTCGATGAACCGCCGACGCTGGATAAGAAATTCCGCCATGACATTGACGTCGTCGTTGACCGTATCGTCGTGCGCGAGGGGCTAGAGACGCGATTGGCTGACAGCCTTCGCACCGCTCTCGACCTCGCGGATGGAATTGCGATCCTCGAAACTGCGCCGAGCGAGGGTGAGCCCGAACGCCACACCTTTAGTGAAAAATTCGCCTGTCCTGTGTCGGGCTTCACCATCCCAGAGATCGAACCGCGCCTGTTTTCCTTCAACGCGCCGTTCGGGGCCTGTCCATCCTGTGATGGCCTTGGTGTGGAGTTGTTCTTTGACGAACGGTTGGTTGTCCCTGACGTAACCCTGCGTGTGGCTGACGGTGCGATTGCGCCGTGGCGCAAAGGGAAATCGCCATATTTCCTCCAGACGATTGAGGCGATTGCGAAACACTACGGGTTCGATAAGAACGCCCGCTGGAAGGATATTCCTGAAAAGGCGCAGAACGTGTTCCTCTACGGTTCGGGCAAAGAGGAAATCAAATTCCGCTACGATGAAGGTGGCCGCGTCTATCAGGTCGAACGCGCCTTCGAAGGTGTGATCCCGAACATGGAACGCCGCTACCGCGAAACCGATAGCTCTTGGGTGCGGGAAGAATTCGAGCAATTCCAGAACAACCGGAGCTGCGGGTCCTGCGGTGGCTACCGTCTGCGCGAAGAAGCCCGCGCCGTGAAAATCGCGGGTCTGCACATTGGTCAGGTGGTCGAAAAGTCAATCAAAGAGGCCTATGCGTGGATCGGCAGCGTCATGGAGACGCTGGGCAAACAGAAACAGGAAATCGCCCGCGCAATTGTTAAAGAGATCAGTGAACGTCTGGGGTTCCTCAACAACGTTGGCCTTGATTATCTCACGATGAGCCGAAACGCTGGCACGTTGTCGGGTGGGGAAAGCCAACGTATCCGCCTTGCCTCGCAAATTGGGTCTGGTCTAACGGGCGTTCTTTACGTCCTCGATGAGCCGTCGATTGGTCTACACCAGCGCGACAACGACCGACTTATCGGGACGCTGAAAAACCTTCGGGATCAGGGCAACACGGTGATCGTTGTTGAACACGACGAGGATATGATCCGCGAGGCCGACTATGTGTTCGACATCGGTCCAGGGGCAGGGGTGCACGGCGGTCAGGTCGTGTCGCACGGGACGCCGAGCCAAGTCGAAGCCGACGAGGGGTCGATCACGGGCATGTATCTCTCTGGCAAACGCCGGATTGAGGTGCCGAGTGAACGTCGCAAAGGGAACGGCAAAACCCTCACCGTGGTGAAGGCCACAGGCAATAACCTCAAAGACGTGACTGCCGATTTCCCACTGGGCAAATTCGTCTGCGTCACGGGCGTGTCGGGTGGCGGTAAATCCACGCTCACCATCGAAACGCTCTACAAAAACGCGGCGATGAAGCTGAACGGGGCCCGTGAAACACCAGCGCCCTGTGAAACGATCAAAGGGTTCGAACACCTTGATAAGGTGATCGATATCGACCAGCGTCCCATCGGGCGCACCCCACGGTCTAATCCCGCGACCTATACGGGCGCCTTCACACCGATCCGCGATTGGTTCGCTGGCTTGCCTGAATCAAAGGCGCGTGGCTACAAACCCGGTCGGTTCTCGTTCAACGTCAAAGGCGGTCGTTGTGAGGCCTGTCAGGGCGATGGCGTGATCAAGATCGAGATGCACTTCCTCCCCGATGTGTACGTGGAGTGTGAGACCTGCAAAGGGAAACGCTATAACCGCGAAACGTTGGAAGTTCAGTTTAAAGGTAAATCAATTGCCGATGTGCTGGATATGACGGTGGAAGAGGCCCAAGATTTCTTCCGCGCGGTCCCATCCATCCGCGAGAAAATGGACGCGCTCGTGCGTGTGGGGCTGTCCTACATCAAGGTCGGCCAGCAAGCGACGACCCTTTCGGGTGGTGAAGCGCAGCGTGTGAAACTGTCCAAGGAACTGTCGAAGCGATCGACGGGACGGACGCTCTATATCCTCGACGAACCGACCACGGGTTTGCACTTTGAAGATGTTCGTAAACTATTGGAAGTGCTGCACGAATTGGTCGATCAGGGGAATTCGGTCGTGGTGATCGAACATAACCTCGACGTGATTAAAACGGCGGATTGGTTGATCGATATCGGGCCAGAAGGTGGCGATGGCGGTGGGCGGATCGTCGCGACGGGCACGCCAGAGGATGTGGCCGCGGTAAAGGAATCCCACACTGGGCATTACCTCGCACCAATGCTCTCGCCACGGGTGGCAGCAGAATGAAAAAGGGGCCTCGCGGCCCCTTTTCTTATTTCTTCATCGGGCAGGTGTTGATGCCCAGAATGGTGTAGAGCGGGCAGGACCCGATCAGGCCAGTTACCAGCGGCACGATACCAAGTAAGTAGAGCCAGCTATACGCACCGCCGCCGTTCATGAAATACCCAGCGATTAGCGCAAGGCCGAGGATCACACGCAGGGCGCGGTCAATGGTGCCTTCGTTACGTTTAAACATGGTCAGACTCCCAATCTGATGAATTACATGTAGATATTGTAATGCAATCTATTGGGGTCGTCACCAATAATCGTATCAGGCCTGATCACGTCCACGTTTTTCAAAACGAGGCAGCATCGCAGAGAAGTCCATGCCTTTGCCGTCCTCAGCTTCGACGAACTGTTTGTAAAGCTCCATCGCGCGCTGACCCATAGGGGTATCCGCGTCCGCAACTTCTGCCGCCATCTGCGCGAGCGTCAGGTCTTTGAGCATCAGTTCAGAGGCAAAGCCCGGTTTGTAATCGTTGTCCGCAGGGGACTGCGGGCCAACACCAGGGGCAGGGCAGTAGGCGTTCATGGTCCATGAGTAGCCAGAAGAGGTGCTCACCACGTCGAACATGGCTTGGCGATCAAGGCCGAGCTTGTCAGCGAGGGCAAAGGCTTCGCATGTGGCGATCATAGTGACGCCGAGGATCATGTTGTTACAGATTTTTGCCGCCTGACCATTGCCCGATGCACCACAGTGCACAGCTTTTTGGCCCATGATTTCGAATAGCGGTTTCGCTGTGGCAAAGGCATCGTCAGGGCCACCCACCATAAAGGTCAGCGTGCCGTTCGTCGCGCCGCCAACGCCGCCTGAGACAGGGGCATCCAGAGCCGTTAGACCGTGGTCGGCTGCGGATTGTGCGACCTTCCGTGCACTCTCTACATCAACGGTCGAACAATCGAGATGCACCGCGCCCTTTTCCATCGCAGGATGGATTTCGGCGGCGACCGCCTGAAGGATCGCGCCGTTCGGCAGCATGGTGATGACAACATCTGCGCCCCGCACGGCGTCGGCATTTATTGCCGCAACGGGCATGAAGTCAGGCTTTGCGATGGGGTCACAGCCAACGACGTCATGGCCTGCGTTGACAAGGTTGGCCGCCATTGGCGCGCCCATGTTTCCCAGACCTATAAAGGCTATTTTCATCCTGTTTCTCTCTCTCAAAAGGTCACATCAGGGCCGTCGACGGGGGCCAACAACTGGGCCACCAGATCGGCGGGAACCTCGGACACGTCGGTGTGCATCCACTGCGGATTGCGGTCTTTGTCGATGATCGCGGCGCGCACGCCTTCGATCAGATCAGCCAGTTCTAGTGAACGACTGGTAAAACGATATTCGAGCTGCAATGCGTTGCGAATGTCAGGGTTCTTGCGACATTCACGAACCAGCCAAAGCGTCGACGTCATCGCCAGTGGTGAATTTTTTGCAAAAGCGGCTTGGGCCTTGAGGGCTGCATCGGTGCTGGCATGGGACAAACGCTCTGCGATGTCTTCCATGCTGTCGCCACTGAATACCGCATCAATCGCATCCTGCCATTCGCGCAGAATGCTTTCGGGCACGGGCTGCGCGGTGTGGGCAATGGCCTCAATATCACCAGTTTCGATTAGCATCGCCTTCAGGCCATCCCAATCTTTCTCTGCGATGTATGTATCGGCAAAGCCCGCATAGATCGCGTCACCAGCCCCCATGCGATCGCCCGTCAGTCCGAGGAATTCGCCTAGGTGCCGTGGCGCCAGTGCCAGAAGGCGTGTGCCGCCAACGTCGGGGATCAGGCCAATGCCGCATTCTGGCATGGCTATTTTCGTGGTGTCACCAACGATGCGATGCGACACGTGCCCGCCAACGCCAACACCGCCGCCCATGACAAAGCCCTGCATAAAGCTCACGACGGGTTTTGGATACTCCGCCAGTTTTGCGTTCATACGGTATTCATCGCGCCAGAACTTACGGGGATAGTCAAACTCCTCGCGTTTTCCAGCGGCGTAGATATCGGCGATGTCGCCACCCGCACAGAAGGCTTTTTCGCCCTCTGCATCGATAATGACGAGCTTCACAGCGTCGTTGTCGCGCCAGTCATCAATCGCAGCCTCAATCGCCATGCACATGTCATAGGTGAGGGCGTTCAGGGCCTTGGGGCGGTTCAGTGTGATCCGCCCTGCGTGCCCTTCGATCCGAGTGAGAACGTCGCTCATCGACCCACCAGATCCCGTGCCACGATCATGCGCATGATCTCGTTTGTGCCTTCGAGGATTTGGTGAACGCGGAGGTCACGCACGATTTTTTCGATGCCGTAGTCCGCGAGGTAACCGTAGCCGCCGTGCAATTGCAGACATTGGTCCGCCACGCGGCTACCTGCCTCTGTGACGAACTTCTTGGCCATCGCGCAGAATTTGGTCGCATCAGGCGCGCCTGTGTCGAGCTTCCATGCCGCCTGCCGCAGGAACGTGCGGGCTGCTTGGAGTTCGATTTCCATCTCGGCCAAGCGGAATTGCAGCGCTTGGAACTGGTCGATGGATTTGCCGAATGCCTTGCGTTCGGACATGTAGACCAGCGTCGAATTGAGTGCCGTTTGCGCCGCGCCCAAAGAACAGGCTGAAATATTCAGGCGACCACCGTCGAGGCCCGCCATCGCATAGCTAAACCCTTTGCCTTCTTCGCCCAAGAGGTTGTTGGCAGGGATTTTGACATCGTCCATTTGAACCTGACGGGTCGGCTGCGATTTCCAGCCCATCTTTTGTTCAAGACCACCAAACGATAGCCCCTCAGCGCCGTCCTCAATCACCAGCGACGAAATCCCTTTGGGCCCATCTTCGCCCGTGCGGGCCATAACGACATAGGCATCGGAATACCCGCCGCCAGAAATGAACGCTTTGGTCCCTGTGACCGTGTAGCCGTCATTGGTGCGGGTTGCGCGGGTTTTCAGGGCCGCTGCGTCTGACCCCGACCCAGGTTCGGTCAGGCAGTAGGAAAACACGGTTTCCATGGTCAGGGCCTTGGGCATATAGCGTGCCTTGAGGTCATCCGAACCATAGGTGTCCAACATTTTGAGACACATGTTGTGGATCGACAGGAAAGCCGCGACAGAGGCGCAAGACATTGAAAGAGCTTCGAACACCAGCGTGGCGTCTAGGCGTGTCAGCCCCGAACCGCCAGACTCTTCGCTGACATACAATCCACCGAATCCGAGCTCTGCGATCTTCGTCCAGAGTTCTTTGGGGATCGTTCCCTCAGCTTCCCATTTTTTGGCATAGGGCGCGATGTGTTCTTCGCCAAATGCCTTTGCCATATCGAAAATAGCGGTTTGTTCTTCGGACAATGCAAAGTCCATAGCGCCTCCTCCCAAAGTCACTAATTGAACGATTGTTTAATTAAACGACGAACTGTCAGAAATAGCAAGGGCGGCCAATGGCCGCCCCGCAATGTTTTCGCTATCAGTCCATCGCTTTGAAGTTCAGCGCGACACCATCTTTGATGCCCGAGAACCAGCGTGCGGTCACGGTCTTGGTTTTGGTGTAGAATTTGAACGCATCTGGACCGTATTGGTTCAGGTCGCCAAATGCAGACTTCTTCCAGCCGCCGAACGAGAAGTAGGACAGCGGAACTGGGATCGGGAAGTTGATACCAACCATGCCAACGTTCACGCGGGTAGCGAAGTCACGCGCGGTGTCACCGTCAGCGGTGTAGATCGCGGTGCCGTTGCCGTAGTTGTTCTTGATGATCAGATCGAGAGCTTCTTCGTAGTTCTCCGCACGGACGGTCGACAGAACAGGGCCAAAGATCTCTTCTTTGTAGATGTCCATGTCTGGCGTCACGTTGTCAAAGAGCGACGCGCCTACAAAGAAGCCGTTCTCGTAGCCCTGCATTTTGAAGTCACGACCGTCGACAACAAGGTTCGCACCTTGCTCAACACCAGAGTTCACCAGACCGTTGATGCGGTTTTTCGATGCTTCGGTGATAACGGGGCCAAAGTCCACGTCTTCGCCAGCGGTGTAGGGGCCGACTTTCAGAGCTTCGATCTTCGGAACCAGCTTTTCGATCAGGCGATCAGCGGTCTCTTTACCAACAGGCACAGCAACCGAGATAGCCATGCAGCGTTCGCCAGCCGCGCCATAGCCTGCGCCAACGAGAGCGTCTGCCGCTTTGTCGAGATCAGCGTCGGGCATGATGATCATGTGGTTCTTAGCACCACCGAAGCACTGTGCGCGTTTGCCGTTGGTTGCAGCGCGACCGTAGATGTATTGCGCGATCGGGGTCGAACCTACAAAGCCAACTGCCTGAATGGTGTCGTGGTCTAGGATTGCGTCAACCGCACCTTTGTCACCGTTCACAACCTGCAGAACGCCAGCTGGAAGGCCAGCTTCCATGATCAGTTCAGCAAGGCGCAGAGCGGTCGAAGGAACGCGCTCGGACGGTTTGAGGATCATAGCGTTGCCTGAAACGATCGCAGGCGCCATTTTCCACAGCGGGATCATTGCAGGGAAGTTGAATGGGGTGATGCCCGCAACAACGCCGAGAGGCTGGCGCATTGCATAAAGGTCGATGCCCGGGCCACCGTCGTTCATGTATTCGCCTTTGAGCATCGCAGGCGCGCCCATGCAGACTTCGACCACTTCGAGGCCACGCTGAACGTCGCCACGTGCGTCGGGGATAGTTTTGCCGTGCTCACGTGCAACCAGCTCTGCCAGCTCTTCCATGTGTTCGTTGATCAGCTGACCGAACTTCATCATGACGCGAGCGCGGCGCTGCGGGTTTACTTTCGCCCATTCGACCTGAGCTTTTTCCGCAGCTTTGATCGCGGCATCCATTTCTTCGTCGGATGCGAGCGGCACTTTGGCAATGATTTCGCCAGTGGCTGGGTTGTAAACATCGCTAAAGCGGCCCGAGGTGCCTTTGACGTGTTCACCGTTAATGAAGTGAGTCAGTTCCTGCATGGTATCCTCCCTAAGGGGTCTGATCTGAATTGGCGCTAGAATAGTCTTGCGTTTTGGTCGGTAAAAGAGAAGGTTTGTCAAAATCGTTTTGCAAAAATGCAAAGGTGTGATCGATGAACTGGGATGACATGCGGGTGTTTTTGGCCGTGGCGCGGGCGGAGAGCCTTTCGGCTGCGGCACCGCTATTGAAAATGGACCCTGCGACCGTTGGCCGTCGGATCACGCGGCTCGAGGAAACCGTCGGCGCACCGCTCTTTGTGAAGTCCCCCCAAGGCTACGCATTGACTGAACAGGGATTACGGATGCGCGATCATGCGGCGCAGGCAGAAACGGCTTTGTCGCTCGCGATGGACGAAGGGCAGGCGGTCGATAAAGGTCTGTCTGGACAAGTGCGCATCGGTGCGCCTGACGGTTGTGCGAACTTTCTCCTGCCCCAAGTCTGCGCGGCTATTCAGGCCGAAAATCCGGGACTCGAAGTGCAAATCCTCGCGCTGCCGCGTGTGGTGAACCTGTCCAAACGCGAAGCCGATATGGCCATCACTGTGTCGCCCCCTGATGCTGGGCGCCTGACGGTTCAAAAGATCAGCGATTACAGGCTCCACCTTGCGATGCGGCAGGACAGCGGGATGCCCACAACGATGGCTGACCTGCATGGTGTGCCCGTCGTTGGCTACATCCCCGATATGATCTTTGACAAGGAGTTGGATTACTTGGGCACATTGTCGCGGGATGGCGTGCAGATGGCATCGAACTCTGTCGCTGTGCAATTGCAGATGCTTCGTCATGGTGGGGTAGGGATCGTGCATGATTTCGCGCTTCCTTGTGCGCCTGAATTGACCCGTGTTTTGATGAATGAACTGTCGTTGCTGCGCAGTTTCTATTTGGTGCGCCACTTGTCTGACCGCAAATCCGATCGCTTGAACCGATTTGCCGAAGCCCTTTTGGCAGGCATGCGGGCTGAAATCGCACGTTTGGAAGCTCAGGCCGCTTGACAGGTGGGGGGTATTGCGATGACGCTGCAAGTATCGGCAGTTGAGGAGGACCAGCCATGCTCGTACAGAACATTCTGAATTCCAAAGAAAAAACTGGCATTTATTGGCTAGCCCCAAGCGAACCTGTGTCCAAAGCCGTGCAGATCATGTCTGACAATCGGATTGGTACAATCGTGGTGTCGCACGACGGCGAAGTCCCAACTGGTATCCTGTCCGAACGCGACATCGTTCGCGAAATGGGCAAGCAGGGCGTAGAAATCCTGTCGGGGTCGATTGAGGCTCTGATGACGAAAAAACTGATCACAACGACCATCGATGTGACTGCGGATCAGGTGCTTCAGATCATGACAGATGGCCGTTTCCGCCACCTTCCTGTGATGTCTGATGGCAAACTCATCGGCCTGATTTCGATTGGTGACGTTGTCAAAGCGCGCCTATCAGAACTCGCGATGGAAAAAGATGCGCTCGAAGGCATGGTGATGGGACGATAAGTACCCTTGCATTCCCGTGCGCAATATTGTTGCGTGCGGGCAATGAACCAAAGAGGGGCACCAGATGCGTATTGGCCTTTATCCCGGCACGTTTGATCCAATTACTAACGGCCACATCGACATCATACGCCGTGCCTGTTCACTGGTAGACCGTCTGGTCATTGGCGTTGCGATCAACCGCGATAAGGGACCACTGTTCAACCTAGAAGAACGCGTTGCGATGATCCGCTCTGAAGTTGCGTCTATTGCGGCTTCGACGGGCACTGAAATTGTTGCGCATCCGTTTGAGAATCTGTTGATCGATTGTGCCCGCGATGTTGGCGCAAATGTCATCATCCGCGGCCTGCGCGCGGTGGCTGATTTTGAATACGAATTCCAAATGGTCGGGATGAACCGTTCGCTCGATAACAGCATTGAGACCGTATTCCTGATGGCCGACGCGAAAAACCAAGCCATCGCCTCGAAGCTGGTCAAAGAGATTTGCCGTTTGAATGGTGATGTATCGAAATTCGTGCCGACTTCTGTGAAATCGGCATTGGAATCGCGTTTGCGGGGCTAATACGCTGGGGGCTCTGCCCCCAGACCCCCGGGATATTTACAGCACAAAGGCAGGCGAGCCCTTGCGTGTTTTGATGGGGCAGATTAGCTGCACGACATGGCACGCGCACCTTTACTCCAGTTATCCGACATTTCCCTGACCTTTGGTGGGGACCCCGTATTTTCAGACCTCTCTGCTGTTGTGCAGGGCGGCGATCGCGTTGCGCTGGTTGGGCGCAATGGGTCGGGTAAATCGACTCTGATGAAAGTGATGGCTGGGTTGGTGGAAGCCGACCATGGAATGCGCGTTGTGCCGCCCGGTGTCACGGTCGGCTATATGGAGCAGGACCCTACAATGGAGGGGTATGCAACCTTGGGCGATTATGCCGCCAGTGGCCTAGATCCGAGCGAAGCCTACCGCGTTGCGATGGTTGCGGATGGACTGAAGTTCGATCCGTCCCGCGATGTTGCGACCGCATCAGGTGGTGAACGCCGCCGCGCGGCCTTGGCCAAGTTGATGGCTGAAGCGCCTGAATTGATGCTCTTGGACGAACCGACCAACCACCTCGATATTGAGGCGGTGCAATGGTTGGAGAATGAACTGAAGTCGACCAAGGCGGCCTATGTTCTGATTTCCCACGACCGTGCGTTTTTGCGGGCTTTGACGCGGGCGACCCTATGGATTGATCGCGGCGAAGTGCGTCGTCAGGAAACGGGCTTTGACGGGTTCGAGGCATGGCGCGACAAGGTTTGGGACGAAGAAGAGACCGCCAAGCACAAGATGGATCGCAAGATCAAAGCCGAAGCGCGTTGGGCGGTCGAAGGGATTTCTGCGCGTCGCAAGCGGAACCAAGGGCGTGTTCGTGCCCTACAGGATTTGCGTGCGGAGCGGGCTTCGATGATCAAGCGGCAGGGGACGGCGGCCCTCACGCTCGAGAGTGGGCCGACCTCTGGTAAAAAGGTGATTGAGGTTGAAGATCTGACCAAGTCCTTTGGCGATAAGCAAATCGTGAAAGGCCTGACGATCACCATACAGCGCGGTGATCGTGTTGCCTTTGTCGGGCCCAACGGGGTCGGAAAAACCAGCGTGATCAAAATGATGCTGGGTCAGGTCGATCCTGATGCCGGCCGTGTGAAGCTGGGCACCAACCTTGAGGTTGCCGTGTTTGACCAGACGCGGGCGCAGCTCGACCCAGAGATGTCGCTCTGGGATAGCCTCACGGGTGATCCTGAAATGCGTGTCGGTGGGCGTGCAGATCAGGTCATGGTGCGCGGCGTGCCCAAACATGTTGTCGCCTACCTCAAAGATTTCCTCTTTAACGAAGCGCAGGCCCGTGCGCCTGTAAAATCCCTATCGGGCGGTGAAAAGGCGCGTTTGTTGCTGGCCAAACTTATGGCGAAACCGTCGAACCTTTTGGTCCTCGACGAACCGACGAACGATTTGGACATTGAGACGCTCGATCTCTTGCAGGAAATCCTCGACGATTACGATGGCACCGTCATCCTCGTCAGCCACGACCGCGATTTCCTCGACCGTGTTGCGACGACGACCATCGCAATGGAAGGCAACGGGAACGCGACGGTCTATGCAGGCGGCTGGATGGACTACTTGAACCAACGCGGCACCGTTATTCAAGAGACAGCAAAACCCGCTGAAACCGCAAAGCCGGCAGAAAAACCGAAATCGGATACCCGGAAAAACGGTCTGTCGTTTACCGAAAAACACCGCCTCGAAGAACTGCCTGCTGTGATCGACAAGATCACTGCAGAGATCGCAAAACTAGAGGAGCTGCTGGCAAATCCCGAACTGTTCACCAAACAGCCAGTGAAGTTCCAAAAGGCGACTGAGGCCCTCGTGCAGCGACAAGATGCGCTTGCCGCTGCCGAAGAAGAGTGGATGCTTTTGATGGAAAAATCAGAAGCTTAGGACTTGCCGAGGGAAATCCAGATAAGAATAACGTAGATGGTGGGGACCAGTGCGAGCACGGGAACCATCAGTCCTGCGATACCAAAAATCTTGATCGAGATGGCAAGCAACACCAGCAAAACCACAAGGCCAAGCAGTGGTTTTACGATAGTGCCAAAGTTTTCGGGGTTGTGTGCATGTTCAGTCATAATCCGCATGTGACATATATATTATAATTTTGACATGCGACAGGCTGTCACGACCTCAAAAGCATAGGCGTCGCCGCCTATGCCTTTGTGCCTGAAATATCCCGGGGGTGTGGGGCAGAGCCCCCATGATTTACCCGTCGAAGTTCACTTCTTCCATGATCCGCAGTGCGGTTGCGCGGTGGCCTGCAACCTCGGTCAGGTCGATTTTGTCGTGCTCAAAGGTGCCCCAGCTCGCTACCAGATCGGACAGCGCCGCGCCTTCGAGTACTGGGTATTCGTTGTTCGCTTCGGCGTAGATGGCCTGTGCCTCGGGGGAGACAAGGAATTCCATCAGTTGCAAGGCTTCATCGCGGTTCGGCGCGGCTTTGGTCATCGCGACGCCCGACACGTTGATGTGGGTGCCTTCGCCCTCGAATGTCGGGAACACGATGCGGACAGAGTTCGCCCATTCGGTCTGTTCTGGATCGGCAAGCATTTGGCCCATGTAATAGGTGTTGCCGAGCGAGATATCGCATTCGCCAGCCCAGATCGCACGAACCTGTGCGCGGTCGTTGCCTTCGGGTTTGCGGGCGAGGTTTGCTTTGACACCTTCGGCCCAAGTGCGGGCGTAGTCTTCGCCGTGGTGAGCGATGACAGCCGACAGAAGGGCGAGGTTATAGTCATGCACGCCCGAACGGGTGCAGATACGGCCTGCCCATTTCGGATCGGCGAGGTCTTCGTAGGTGGTCACTTCACCATCTGCCACGCGCTCTTGGCTCGCATAGACGATACGGGCGCGGGTGGTGAGCGAGAACCAGAGGTTATCCGGGCTGCGCAGTTCGGCAGGGACCGACGCGGTCAGAGTGTCGCTTTCGACAGGCTGGATCACATCCGCATCCACGATTTGCTGAAGGTTCGCAATGTCGACGGTCATAACGAGGTCGGCTGGCGAACGAGCGCCTTCTGCCTTGAGCCGTTCAACCAGACCACTGTCCACAAACGCGAGGTTCACATTGATGCCTGTTTCAGCGGTGAAGGCATCCATCACAGGCTGGATCAGTTCAGGTTGGCGCGTGGTGTAGATGTTGACGTCCGCAACGGCGGGCAGGGCGGCGACGCCTGCAACAGAAGCGAGGAGGAGGGAACGAAAAGTCATGATAAACTCCGGCATTTGAATTGCCGTCGTTAAACCTGACTAAAACGCTCGGGTCAATACCTGAATTTTATAGTCGGGTTTTTTCTGCCTCGCGTTCGGCCAGTTTCGCAGCGTCCCAAAGTGCGTCCATTTCTTCGAGATTGCTCTGCTCTGGACTACTGCCTTTGGCGATTAATGCGTCTTCTACAGCGTTGAAACGGCGTATGAATTTCGCGTTGGTGCGGCGCAGGGCGGCTTCGGGGTCGACGTTCAGATGGCGGGCAAGGTTTGCCACGACGAACAGCAGATCGCCCATTTCCTCTTCGACTTCGTCTTGTGTCAGGGTGTCGCGGGCCTCGACCAGTTCGCGCGATTCTTCGATGATTTTGTCGATCACCTGATCGGTAGAGGGCCAATCAAAACCGACCCGCGCAGCGCGTTTTTGCAACTTTACTGCACGCAACAGCGCGGGGAGACCCACGGCAACGCCATCCAAAACGCGGGTTTCGGATTTGGCAGCGCGCTCTGCGGCTTTGACCTCTTCCCAGCGGTCGACTTGGGTATCGGCACTGAAATCATTGCCTTCGGTCCCAAAGACGTGCGGATGGCGCGAGACCATCTTGTCACTGATCGCTTTGGCGACATCTTCAAATTTGAAGTGACCCGCTTCTTCGGCCATTTGCGCGTGGAACACGGATTGGAACAGAAGGTCGCCCAATTCGCTGCGCAATTCGTCCCAGGCGCCCCGTTCGATCGCATCAGCCACTTCATAGGCTTCTTCGATGGTGTAGGGCGCGATGGTTGCGAAATCCTGTTCGATGTCCCACGGGCAGCCTTTTTCGGGGTGCCGCAGGCGGCGCATGATCTCTAACAGCCGCTCCATTGTTCCGTCGGGGGAATGCACGATGGCGTCAGAAGCGGAGAGGTCCATTGCAGGCGTCCTTGAATTAGGGTTCTGTGGCCAAGGTATCCACCCAAGCGCGAGAGTCCACCCATGCCCGTCCTAAACCGCATTGCCGAATTCGAAACCGATATGACCGCGTGGCGTCGGCACCTGCATATGCATCCAGAGATCGGGTTCGATTGCCATAATACGGCGGCCTTTGTCGTTGAACGGCTGCGGGAATTCGGTGTGGATGAGGTGCATACAGGCATTGCGACCTCTGGAGTGATCGCGATCATCAACGGGCAAGGTGAGGGCCCGACCATTGGTCTGCGGGCGGATATGGACGCGCTGCCGATGCAAGAACATTCGGGCGCTGACTACGCCTCAACCATTGACGGGCGGATGCATGCGTGTGGGCATGATGGACATACGACGATGCTCTTGGGTGCGGCACGGTATTTGGCCGAGACGCGTAATTTCAAAGGCCGCGTGGCGTTGGTGTTTCAACCCGCCGAAGAAGCAGGCGGTGGCGCGGGTGTGATGGTCAAAGAGGGCGTGCTCGACCGTTTTGACATCAGCCAGATCTACGCGATCCATACGCTCCCTGGGCTGCCACTGGGTGAATTCTACACGACCTCAGGTCCGATTATGGCCGCGGTCGATGCCTTTGACGTGGAAATCACGGGGAAGGGCGGTCACGTCGCTTATCACCAAGAGGCCCGCGATCCGATCGTCGCGGCCTGTGGCATTACCCAAGCGATCCAAACCATCGTAAGCCGTAGTCGTTCGCCCTTTGATGATCTGGTCGTGTCGGTGTCGCAAATCCACACGGGCACAGCGGACAACATCATTCCAGATCAGGCCTACATTAACGGCACCGTTCGGACGTTTTCGCGCGATGTTCAGGCGATGGTCAAACAACGCCTCCAAGAGATCGTGCAAGGGCAGGCGATGGCCTACGGCGTTGAGGCAAAGTTGATCTACATGGACGACTACCCGCCCACCATCAACGATCCAGAGGCGACCCAATTCGCCATCGCGACGGCCTCTGAAATTGTGGGCGCGGATAAGGTGGACGGCAACGGTGGCAAGGAAATGGGCGCAGAGGATTTTGCGTTCTTCCTCGAAAACCGTCCAGGAGCCTATCTGTTCCTCGGCAACGGTGATACGGCCAGTGTTCACCATCCCGCCTATGATTTCGATGACCGTTCTGCACCGATTGGCGCCAGCTATTTGGCCCGTCTTGTGGAACGCGCTCAGCCGCGCGATTGATCGCTAGGCTTGACGGTTGACCCGACTTCGCGCATGGACCCTCTATGGCCCGTATTGATGAACTCCCCCCTCTGCGCGAGGTGATCGCGACGCACCAGCTTTCGGCAAAGAAATCGCTGGGGCAGAACTTTTTGCTCGACCTGAATCTGACTGCGAAAATCGCGCGTCAGGCAGGTGATCTGAGTGGGGCGGATGTTCTCGAAATCGGGCCTGGGCCGGGGGGGTTGACCCGCGGTCTGTTGGCCGAAGGCGCACGCCGCGTGCTCGCCATCGAAAAAGACGAACGTTGCCTGCCTGCCTTGCAAGAAATCTCGGACGCTTATGACGGGCGTTTGCAGGTGATCAACGGCGATGCGCTGGAAATTGATCCGCTGCAATACCTGACCCCGCCGATCAAAATCGCAGCGAACCTGCCTTATAACGTTGGGACAGAGCTATTAGTGCGGTGGCTGACGCCGAAAGAATGGCCGCCGTTTTGGCAGTCGCTGACGCTGATGTTCCAAAAGGAAGTCGCCGAACGCATCGTCGCCCAACCCGGGAGCAAGGCTTATGGCCGTTTGGCGATCCTTGCCCAGTGGCGGGCTGACGCGAAAATCGTGCTCGACCTGCCGCCACAAGCCTTTACGCCGCCGCCCAAAGTATCGTCGGCTGTGGTTCATCTGACCGCATTGCCCGAACCGCGTTTCCCTGCGGATGCGGCGACCCTATCGCGCGTCGTGGCGGCTGGGTTCAATCAGCGTCGCAAAATGCTGCGTGCCTCGCTCAAGGGCGTTGCCCCGAATATCGAAGATCACCTAATCGCCGCAGGAATTCAGCCGACAGAGCGCGCAGAGCAGGTCAGTTTGGAACAGTTCTGCGCGCTTGCTCGGTCGATTAAGGACGCGTAAAGCCGGCGATTGCCGCCGCTGAAATCGCACGGTGATGGCAGCCCTCAACGTGGTCGTTCACCATGCCTGTGGCCTGCATAAACGCATAGGCCGTGGTGGGGCCGACGAATATCCAGCCGAGCTTTTTCATCGCTTTCGACATCGCCTCTGCAGCGGGTGAGGTACCGCGCTGCTCAGTGCCAGAGCCGAGGTCGTTCGGATCGGCAAACGACCATAGGAACGTGGCGAGCGATCCGTGGGTGGCGATGGCCTCTATCGCACGGTTGGCGTTGTTGATTGTCGCTGTGATCTTACCGCGATGACGAACGATGCCAGTGTCATTCAACAAACGCTCAATATCCGCCTCGTCAAATTGCGCGACCGTCGCAATGTCGAAATTGGCAAAGCCACGGCGGAACCCATCGCGTTTTTCCAAAATCGTTCGCCAGCTCAGTCCTGACTGAAACGATTCGAGTGTGATCTTTTCAAAGAGGGTGCGGTCATCGGCGGTCGGAACGCCCCAATCGTCATCGTGATAGGCGATGTATTGCTCTGTCGCAGTGCACCACCAGCAGCGGTTCAAACCGTCCGAAGTCTGTTCAATTTTCATAATAGACCAAATAAAAAACCCGACCGTTTCGGGTCGGGTTTCAGTTTACTCTGCCGCAGCGGGGCTGTCATCGCTTGGCGTGTCAGCTTTTGCCTTGGGTTTGCGCGGCGCACGGGGTTTACGAGGCGCTTTTTTCGGCTCTTCCGCCTCTGGCGCTTTGCTTTCTGGTGTCTCAACCAGACCGTTGTCGTCTTCGTCCTCGGACGGAGTTTCGATCACATCCTCGCGGCGCGGACGGCGAGCCTCGCGGTGCGGGCGGTCTTCGCGCTGTGGACGTTCAGGACGATCCTCAGACACGTCAGGCTGTTCGCCTGCGCCAGCTGCTTGCTCTTCCTGAGCCTTCAGGCGATCCGCGCGTTCGCGGTCACGTTCGGCCTGACGCTGACGGTTTTGTTCTTCTTGCTCTTCGCGGGCCTTATCGACCTCACGCTGAGCTTCAGCCAAAATCCGAAGGTAGTGTTCGGCGTGCTGGGCAAAGTTCTCTGCCGCGACGCGGTCGCCGGACAACTGCGCATCGCGGTGCAGCTGGTTGTATTTCTCGATGATTTGTTGCGGTGTCCCGCGCACTTTTCCATCAGGACCCGAGCTATCAAACACTCGGTTAATGATGTTACCGCCAGACGGACGGTTGTTGTTGCGGTTCTTACCGCGGGACCGTGATTTCGAAGATCTCATGAACGTGCTTTCGGGCAGCGGAAAATGCGTTGCGTTTGGCTTTCCCATCTACGGGACAAAATGCCAAAGATGTTCAGGCGAATATCAGAGAGAGGCCGAAGCCTTCTGTCTTCTGATGTCCTGTGACTACCCTTCAAACTGGATACGTTACAAGTCTAAAATGCAATGAATCCGACGAAAGGCGTGCTTTTCTGCACAGAACAGGCGGATTAACCGCGATATTCGCCCGAAACGACCCGATCCCGTCCATCAAGGTCCTGAATCACCCGAACCTTTTCAAACCCGTTGTCCGCAAACATTTGCGCTACGGCGACGGCTTGGGTCGGTCCTATTTCGACAATCAGGCGACCGCCAACGCGCAATAGACCCGCCGCCTGTTGGCTGATCGCGCGGTAGGCGGATAGGCCATCACCGCCGTCCGTCAGCGCCATATGTGGTTCGTGATCGTGCACTTCAGGCGACAGACCGTCCATTTCGTCCAGCCCGATATAGGGCGGGTTCGATACGACCAGATCGACCTGACCTTCGATGCCATCCGCCCAAGAGGTGCGCAGGATCGCGGCCCGTTCACCAAGGTCCAGCGCGTGCATGTTATCCTCTGCTACGCGGCAGGCGTCCTCTGACAGATCGGTGCCTACGCCCCGCGCTTCGGGCATTTCAGCGAGAAGCGTCAGGAGGATACAGCCCGATCCCGTGCCAAGGTCGATGACGCTGGCAAAGGCATCTTGGAGTGCGACTTCAATCAAGATTTCGGTTTCAGGCCGCGGGTCGAGAACGTTCCGCGTGACCTTGAACCGACGTCCGTAGAATTCGCGATAGCCCAAGAGATGCGACACAGGTTCGCGACCGGCCCGCCGTTGCAAGAGAGCGGCAAAGCGTGCTTCTGCCTCTTGGGTGACAGGTTCGGGAAGGATTAGCGTCAGTCGACCAGCCTCAATCCCAACCGCATGAGCCAGCAGGCGCCGCGCATCGCGGGGCGCATCAGGCACACCAGCATCGGTCAATTGTCGCACGCCCTTGGCCAGAAGAACCGATCCCGTGGGCTGGCTCATCCTTCCATCTCCGCGAGGAGCGTGGCTTGGGCATCGGCGATCAGTGCATCAATCGTTTCATCCAGATCGCCCTGCATGATCTTATCGAGCGAATAGAGCGTCAGGTTGATGCGGTGATCCGTCATCCGCCCCTGCGGGAAGTTATAGGTGCGAATGCGTTCCGAGCGATCCCCAGACCCCACCTGCGATTTGCGGCTGGCAGAGCGTTCATCGTGGAGCTTTTGACGCTCCATATCAAAGAGGCGAGTTTTCAGAACCTGCATCGCGATCTCGCGGTTGCGGTGCTGTGATTTCTCGGAACTGGTAACAACGATGCCAGAGGGGATGTGGGTGATCCGAACGGCAGAGTCGGTGGTGTTCACGTGCTGACCACCTGCACCCGACGACCGCATGGTATCGATGCGAATGTCATTGGCGTTGATCTGGATGTCCACGTCTTCGGCTTCGGGAAGAACGGCGACCGTCGCGGCAGAGGTGTGGATACGTCCGCCGCTCTCTGTTTCAGGCACACGTTGCACGCGGTGCACGCCGGATTCGTATTTCATGCGGGCAAAGACGCCATCGCCGGCGATCCGCGCGATCACCTCTTTAATGCCGCCCAATTCGGTTTCTTGGTGTTCGAGGATTTCCAGCTTCCAGCCTTTGTCCTCGCAATAGCGCTGATACATCCGCAACAGATCACCCGCAAAAAGCGATGCCTCATCGCCGCCAGTCCCAGGGCGAATTTCGAGGATCGCAGGACGGGCATCCGCCGCATCCTTTGGCAGCAGCGCAAGGCGCACGTCTTGTTCCGCCGTCTCTAGCTGTTCGCGCAGGGTGGGGAGCTCATCCTCGGCCAGTTCGCGCATATCGGGGTCTTTGAGCATCAGCTCTGCCTCTGCGATATCGGCGACGATTTGGCGGTAGCCCAAAACGGTTTTCACAACCGGCTCAAGCTCCGAATATTCTTTGGACAGGGCCGCGATCTGAGACGGCTCAACACCGCCGTTCAGTTTGGCCTCCAGGAACTGAAAGCGAGAGATAATCTGGTCGAGTTTGTCACTGGGTATCATGTGCTTTGCAATGGCCGACAGGCCGCGCGGCGTCAAGGCTGGTTGATGCCTGCTGCCATGAGCCAACCGTCGATCCGTTTTGCATTCACGCCCAAATCAGAGCGCCCAAATCGCAACCGCCCGTGGATTTGGAGGTGCCATTCTGGCGTCTCTGTAGACCGTTTGATCACGCGAACCGTGGTATAATCGGGAAATCCCCAGAGCGCGGAGCGGGTCACGAAGGTGATCATCGCCTCATCGCGAGAGCCCGCGATTTGAACGGTGCGGGGCGTGTCTGTGATCGCGGCAAAAAGGGCATCGATGCGGGATGGGTCGCTGAGGACAGTTGCGACCGTCAGTCCGCCCGCCTCTGGGTAACGGCCCGCAGGCAATTGCGGGGCCGCCATCCGATGCCAACGTTGTGCATCCAATGGCGCGAGGCGCACATAAGCCGCAAAACCCAAAACAAGGGCGACAATAACACCGACCAGAAGCTTCATTTTCTTTTGTTCCAAAGGTTTAGGCAGCATAGTTCCATCGCGACATGGGCGCCAGCCACGGCCGTGATATTGCCGTGATCAAAGGGCGGAGAGACCTCAACCACGTCGCCGCCAACCATGTTGATCCCCGCCAAATCCCGCAGGAGTGCCGCAGTTTGCCACGACGCAAGACCGCCCCAAACAGGCGTGCCTGTCCCCGGTGCAAAGGCAGGGTCCAGCGCGTCGATGTCAAAGGTCACGTAGGTCGGGTTGTCACCGACGATGGACTTGGTCCGCTCAACCACCCACGGCAGACCCATTTCGTGGACAGACCGCGCGTCGATGTAGTGCATCCCCAGATAGTCGTCACAGACCGTCCGAATGCCGATCTGAACAGAGCGGCTCGGGTCCACGTAGCCGAGCTTGACCGCCTTATACATGAAGGTGCCATGATCGATGCGGTCGAAATCATCATCCGCCCAGAGATCAGAGTGGGCGTCGAACTGGATCACCGACATCGGGCCGTATTTTTCGGCATAGGCCTTCAGGATTGGGAGGGTGATCGAATGATCGCCGCCCAAGGTCACGCTTGCTGCATTTGCGTTGAGGATCGTGCGAATGTGGTCGGTCAGGAGCGCGGGGAAGCTGGGCGTATGGGCGTAGTCAAAGGCCAGATCGCCGTAGTCGATGATCGAAAACTCTCCCAGCGGATCAAAGCCCCAACCGATTGGCGGGTCATAGGGCTGCAGGGTGGAGGCCTCGCGGATCGCACGAGGGCCAAAGCGCGTGCCGGTGCGGTGCGTCACAGCCTGATCAAAGGGAACCCCCGTCACGGCGATATCGACGCCCGTGAGGTCCTTGGAATACTGACGGCGCAGGAACGAGAGCGCACCACCAAAAGCGTTTTCAAAGGCCAAACCGCGACGATCCTCGCGGGTAAACGCGAGGTCGATTTGTTTCTTTGCATCCTCAAGTGCCATGGGTCGTTCCTTTTGATCAAATTATGGCTACAGAGCCAGAGCGCAGAGTTTTGGTCAAGAGGGGAAAGGGGCGAGGGGGCTCTGCCCCCGCCGCGCTGCGGCCCCCCGGGATATTTTCAGGCACAAAGGCAGATCAGCGGCGTGATTTCGCCATTTTGTCTGCCATCCGCAGGGCCGCGATCATCGACGACGGGTTGGCGATCCCTTTGCCCGCGATGTCAAAAGCGGTGCCGTGATCGGGCGAAGTGCGAATGAAAGGCAGGCCCAAGGTCACGTTCACGCCATTGTCGAAATCGATGGTCTTGATCGGGATGAGGGCCTGATCATGATAGGCGCAGATCGCCGCGTCATAGGTGGCGCGGGCGCGGGCGTGGAACATGGTGTCAGGGGGCATCGGGCCGCGCAGATCGATGCCTTCGGCACGGAGCGCCGCAATGGTGTCGTTCATCCAATCAAGCTCTTCGGTTCCCATCTTGCCGCCTTCGCCCGCATGAGGGTTCAGGCCAGCGACGACGAGGCGCGGGCGATCAATGCCGAAGTCGCGCCGCAAGGCCGCGTGGGTGATGAGGACGGTATCGGTCAGAAGGCGAGCGGTGAAGGCTTTGGGCACATCAGCGAGCGCGATATGAATCGTTGTCGGCACCACGCGCAACTGGTCACAGGCGAGCATCATCACAACCTGATCGACCTTGCCCAGAGCGGCGAGGAATTCGGTATGGCCCGGGTAGGCAAAGCCTGCACCGTCCGCGAGCGCCTTTTTGTGGATTGGCGCGGTGGTCATGGCAGAACATTGGCCAGAGGTGACCAGATCTACAGCTGTTTCAATCGCAGCAATCACACCAGCGGCATGGGCGGGATTGGCAATGCCTGGGGTAAGCGCAGGGCCGAAATCGCGAGCCAGAACGGGCAGGGCGGCTTGGCTGATAGATGCGGCTTCGCTCGCGTCAGAGATTACCTGATGCGGGGTGCCAGCGGGGAGGTGGCTCGGATCACCAACCCAGAGCATCGGCATGTCATTGCGAAGCTCGGCCCAAGCTTTGGCGGCGACCTCGGGGCCGACGCCTGCGGGTTCGCCACAGCTGATCGCGATGGTCATTGGCTGCTGATCACGGCTGTATCGCGCAACTGAGCCAAGAGAGCATCCGCGTAGCCAGCGAGTTTTTCACTGCGCAGGCGGCTTTCGACTTGGTCGCGATCAACTGTTTCGGCCACTTGAGGAATGCGGTTGCACATCATCACATAAAGTAGGGTCTGACCGTCGTTGCGGGTCAGGATGGCGGAGCTTTCGCCAGCGTCGAGCTTTGCAAGTTCCAAGGCGATATCGGTATCGATTTCGGATGGCGTTGCGGTCGTGCGGGTCAGACGATCCTCGGGGAGGTCGCGGGCAATGCCATAGAGGTCATCGCAGCTGTCTGTCTCTGCATCGATGCGGGCCGCTTCGGCCTTGGCTGTCTCGGTCAGGCCACCGGGAATGGTGAAGACCGCATAGTCAAACTGCGATGTAGCGACCGTTGCGTTCGGCACCTCACGCAGGTCGCGCAACTGCAACAGCGCCACAGCGTTTTCGAGTTGCAGCGGAGGGGTGACTTGACCCGGTTCGAGGTTAGTCAAAAGCCCGTGCAAACCCGCGGGCAGTTCGGTCAAGCTCTGCCACGGAAGGCGACCGCCGTCATCGCGGGACTGGGTTGCCGAATATTGGCGGGCCGCTGCGGAAAATTCCGTGACCGAAGTCATCTGGCTGATGTCTTCGGCGAGTTTTGCGACCTCTTCGGCCTTTTCAGGCGGAGCGGGGATAATGATTTCAGAGATCAGAACCTGAAGCGAAGCAGGGTTCGTACTGTTGCTCGCCAGTGCTGCGTCAATCTCTGCCTCGGTGACCGTAACCTGACGGTTAAATTTCGATCGGATCAGTTCGCGCCATAGGGTGTTCACAGCAACAAAATCGCGCACGGTTTGTTCTGCGACGCCTGCTGCCGCGATGTTGTCGAGGAATTCCTCGTAAGTACGACCGCCGCGGGTTGCGAATTCGGTCATCGCGTTTTTCAGGCCGTCGTCCGAAAGGTTCAGACCTTCGCGCTGCATATATGACATGCGCAGACGTTCATCGATCAACTGTTCGCGGGCTAGATCTTCGAGGTTACCAGCCGTGCGGAAGAGAACGAGGAGTTTCACGCGCTGGTCAATTTCATAGCGTGTGATCGCGCTGTCATTGACGCTGATCGCAGGAGAAAACAAACCTTGAGCCGATGCAGAGATTGGCGCCAAAAGAGCGGCGGCGCAGATCAGGTTTTTCAGCAAACGCATAGGTGCCTCATTCAGTTCGTGCAGACCCGACGGGGAGCGACACCCGATGTCGAGGTGCCAAAGCCTGCGATCCCCACGGTCAATCCGTAGTCTGTTGTTGGTTCAAGAGTAGAGGAAACAGTATAGCTGCGCGAGGCCGAAAACTCGACTTTCACGCATTCGTTCTGCCATCCCAAGAGAATTTCCGCGTCAACAGGGCTATCTGCATCGATGTCGTAGCGCCCGTTGAACCCTATATTCCAGTTGTCATTGACGATGTAGCCCGCATCCAAGGCCCACTCAGACGTCACCTCAGTGCGGCTTTCGCCAAGGTCGGCGGGGAGCCACAGGTATTCAGCCGTGAGGTCGATCCGATCATTTGCCCATCCAACGCCCAACTCGGATTTGCCAGCACCCCAGTCTGCGTCGATCAGCGTCCGGCCATGAACGTGGAGCCCATTTGCGAGGGACAATTGCCCACCGAGAAGGAAGTCAGATCCCAAGCCTGAAAGCCCCGACGATGCCGAGAATTCGGCGGGTTCGTCACGCACGACCTGTCCCATCAAAAGCCGTGCGTTCCAGCCCTGCGGCGCAATGTGAAGCCATGATATGCCATAGGCAGCTTGCGCGCCTGTTTCCACGCGGTCGTCACCAGGGAAACGCGACAGGCTAAACAGGTTCGCTTCGTCAAAATCGGCGGTGCCGCTGTCTTCGTTCGGGACGGTATCGCCAATGATATCGGACCACCCCAGCATCAATAATGGCTCTAGCAAGTTCACAGAACCATCGCGCTCGGTGCGTGCTATTGGGTAACGCAGGGTGACCGAAGCCGAGGGGACCAATCGGAACGCCGTGTCATTCGCCGGATCGTTGTTGAACTCGTAGGCATCTGCCGCAATACCCACATCACTTTCGATCACGATGCCAGAGGGGCGCACCCAGTTTCGGTTCCAGTCCGCATATGCGCCGATCCGAAATACATCGCGATCTGCGCCTGTGTTGTCGTGACCGTATCGCAGTTGAAGGTCCGCATCGATGCCTGTGGTCAAGACACCCGAGGCGTAGTTGAGCTGCTTTTCAGTGCTTACGCTGACGACAACGGGAATAATATCGGCGTCAGTCTCACCGTCTTTGACCGTGTGATAGATCGCCACTTCGCCCATCACAAAGGACTGCGGTTCGATCCGCGCGACCGTTAGTGCGTTTTTCAGATAATCCGCAGAGGAATAGCCATATTGGGCGAGGTATTCGTCGTGACTTGTAACGATGCCATTGAAGCTCAGCGAGTAGTCGCGTGGAAGTGCGAAATCGCCCGCGTATTCGACGTAACCCCGTGTCGCTCCATCATCGATGGTATCGCGGCTCACGGCGGCGTTGATTTCGATGTCACCATTCAAATAGGCCTGCCGATACCGCGCTTCGAGGGTGCGGGTTTCCGCGCTCAAGAAAGGGGTCAGGGTTAGGTCGCGATGATCACCGATCTTGATAAAATAAGGCGTGCGGACACCAAGGCCTAACAGGTTGTTCGACTGGTAGCTCGGTGCCAGAAACCCGGTCGCACGATCAAGCGTAGGATCAGGGAGCCGCATCGTAGGCAGCCAAAACACAGGCACGCCTCGAACACGTAATATCGCGTTGTCGAGGTATAGTTCCTTGGCATCTTGATCATGGACAATCCGAGATGCGCGTATGTCCCACAATGGTGGGCGCCCGTCGCAGACATTACACGATGTCGCGGCAACCTTGGTCAATTGGGTGAGGCGACCGTCAACCCGATCGATACGGTTCGCAGCCAGTTGAAGCTGTTCGTTCAGGACCATACGGGCGCTGAGCAAAAGACCGTTTTGCAGCTTGGGGTCTAGGTCCGCGCTCTCGGCTGTGAGGATTGTGCCATCGGCGGCCTTGATGAAAATGGGGCCGTTAATGATCAGACGATCCGTTGCCTCGTCATAAGTAATTCGAGCCGCAGAGAGCGTTGTGCCGTCAAAGAATGCCTCAACATTGCCCGATGCGATCAGTCGATTGTCGGCGGTGATTGAAACGCTGTCCTCCATAAGTGTTGCCGCGTCTTGGGCGGCAACTGCTCCTGCAAAGGGAAGGGCGGCGAGGATAAGCGGGGCGAGGCGACGCATTACCCGTCCTCCAGATGCAGTAGTAGGCCAAAGGCAAAACCGACGGCGACAAAGGGCGGAGCCCAAGCAGCCAAGGCAATCGGGATTTGCCCGTTCTCGCCCAAAATAGACGCAAAATTCCGAACGAAATAAAGCCCGAAACTGATCAGAATAGCCCATAGAATCATCTGCCCCGTTTTACCGCCGCGTTGCGGGCGCATGGTAAAGGCCGCGCCGATTAAAACCATCGCGACCAAGAAGAGAGGCATCGCCAGTTCAGACTGCAGCCAAACCGCATGACGACGTGCACTAAATCCTGCTGTCCGGAGCCGTTCGATAAAGGCGGGAAGTTCCCAGATTGGAACAGAGGTCGGACTGCCGAAACTGTCGCGGATTTGATCAACGGTCAGGGACGATGGGATTTGGAACGTCTCGTGGTATTCCGCGACGGCTTCGGGGTTTTCAGCGTCAGCCAGAGGCCAGACTTTTGCGTTTGTGATGTCCCATTGGCCAGGTGTCAGACGGGCTGACGTAGCCTCAATCCGACGCACTGGACCACCGTCAAGGGTGAAGGTGATGAACGTGACCCCAGACAGTTCCGTGCCGTCAAGGTTCGTCGCGTCTGCGCGGATCACCGTTTGCCCGTTCGTTGACCCTTGGCGGAGCCACAATCCGTCCGAGGATACGGTAAAACTGCTGCCTTCGCCAGTGAGGGTGCTCAGTCGTGCATCGAATTCGCGCGAGGTGCTCGCGACGATGGGGTTGAAAATCCCGATGGTCATGAGGCCGAATGTGAAGGCGACGAGACAGGGCGCAACGAGTGCCCTAAGTGCCGAACGGCCTGCAGCACGTGTGACGACAAGTTCAGATGATCGCGCAAGACCAAGAAACAGCCAGATCGTCGCGATGATCACCAAAAGAGGGATAATCCGATAGAGCGAGTCAGGCAGGTTCAGGAGCGCCAATTGCACCACCTGCCCAAAGGATACATCGACATTGCGCAGGGTTCTTAGACGTTCGACCAACTCAACGAACGCCATCAAGAGGCCGAACACACCGATCACGCCGCCGAGGACAAAGATAAAGCGCTGAGCGAAATATCGGTGAAGGATCATGCTGCGATCCTTCCTTTGGGAAAACGGAACCGCGCGGGGTAGGTCGCGATGGTCAGCAAAACCATAGTGATCACTATGCCCACAAAGATCGGCAGATAAGGCACCATCCATGCTTCGGGCATCGTGCGCATCATGTTCTCAGCGGTCGATTCCGCGAATTTGACAACGATGATCAGGGCAATGGCCAGCATCACCTGTTTCCAAACCCCAAAGCGACTGAACCCACCGACGAGCAAAGACGCAGCGCCAATCGCAGCCCCGACGAGGCCCAAGAGCGCACGCGCATTGCGGCGGTTGGCTTCCATGATCAATTCGCCCGCAGACTTGCCGGTCTCAGTCTGCAACTCAGGCGTTGCCATCAGTAGTTCGAGAGAGGTCACTTCACCGCTCGACCTTGTTAAGCGAGGTGTGAAGTCGACGAGATCGCCAAGGTCGTAGGTGAAATCTGCGAACCGTGTGAGGCTCAGGCGCTGGGTGCGAGTGTTGAGAGCCTGCGCCATACCATCGATCATCACCAGCTGCGGGCCATTGTCGGTTTTCACGAGGTACGCGCGTGACGCGGTGTAGGTCATCTTCTCTGCATCATCACGGGTATCTGAGAGGAACAGGTCCAACAACTCTCCGCTGCGGCTGATATCGCGGATGTAGATCGTCAAACCAGAGGTGGGCGATTGAAACCGCCCTTCGACCAGCATCCGCGCGGCGAGGTTCTGGCTGATCTCCGCTTGGCGTTGATTGGTGATGAGCGCAGCGGTTGGCACCAGAAAATGCGAGGCGACCATCGTCAGGACCGTCACGATCACGCCAAAGATCACCGCAGGACGGATCAGGCGCACGGGCGAAAATCCTGTGCCCTGCATAACCACCAATTCACTGTCAGAGGTCATGCGGTTCATCACGTAGATGCTCGCCACCACTGCGGCCAATGGCAAGACGATCTGCACCACGCCCGGAAGGGTGAGCATGGTGAGTTCCAAAACCACTTTTGCTGTTTGTCCGTCAGATATCAGTTCGTCGAACAATTCGACCGCCGCTCTGATCCAATAGATAAAGACCAATACGAGCGAGAAAAAGCCGAAGAGAGTCAGCAATTGCGACAGCAGGTATCTGTCGAATCGAGCCAATGCGTCCCCCCGGATGCCAGTTATTCATTATCGCCAAGACGCTAACCGATTTGTTGGGGGGATTGAACCGTATTCTGGTCATTCACCACAAGGCAAGCTACCTATTGCCGAAAGACAGCTTTCAGGAGTTCACCAAATGACTAGCCCGATCCAGATTTCCTTTGCGCCTTTGACCACTGATGCGCTCGCGACGACAGAAAGTCGGATTGCGATTTTCGTGACCGAAGACGGTAAAATGGACATCGGTGCGCGTAAGGTGAACACCCTATGCCGCAAAGCGGTAGAGCGCTTGGTTGCCTCTGATCGGTTTGCAAAACTGGGCACAGGCGATCTGGCTGAGGTCACATGGCCTGTTGGTCTCGCGGCTGAGGCGCTCTTGGTCGTGAAACTGCCGCGCCGTGCCTCGGCCGAAGAACACCGCAAGGCGGGTGCGAGCATTGCCAAGGCGATGGGTAAGGGCGATCTGACGGTTCTGGCCGCAGCGGTGAACAAGCCTGAAGAACTCGCCTTTGGCATCGCGATGCGTGCCTATGTGTTTGAGGATCACAAGACGGGTGACAAAACAGCCTATGGCGCTGTCACAGTCATGGTCAAAGATGCTGACGAAACGACGGCAGCCTATGCACCTCTGGTGGCTGTTGCAGAAGGCACCTTCTTTACTCGCGATCTGGTGAATGCGCCTGCAAACATCCTGACCACCACCACCTTTGCCGAAAAACTTAGTGATCTGAGTGCGCTGGGCGTGACCGTTGAAGTTCTCGAAGAGGCTGATCTTGAAAAGCTGGGCATGGGGTCGCTCCTCTGCGTTGGGCAAGGATCGGACAGCCCGTCCAAGGTCGTCGTCATGCAATGGAACGGCGGCGGGGATGAGGCGCCCCTTGCCTTTGTCGGTAAGGGCGTCGTGTTCGATACGGGCGGTATCAGCATCAAACCGGCCGCTGGCATGGAAGATATGACCATGGACATGGGTGGCGCGGGCGTTGTGGCTGGCGTCATGAAAACGCTCGCCCTGCGTAAGGCCAAGGCGAATGTGGTCGGCCTCGTTGGTCTGGTTGAGAACATGCCGTCGGGTAACGCGGTGCGTCCGGGCGATATCGTGACCTCGATGAAGGGTGACACGATTGAGGTGATCAACACCGACGCCGAGGGCCGTTTGGTTCTGGCCGATGTGCTCTGGTATGCGCAGGAGCGGTTCAAACCGACGGGCGTTATCAACCTCGCCACGCTAACGGGTGCGATCATCATCGCGCTGGGCCATGAAAATGCGGGTGTGTTCTCGAACAGTGACGAGCTGTCGAATAAACTGCTGAAGGCCGCAGCGAACGAGGGCGAGGGCGCATGGCGGATGCCGATGGGCCCTGCCTATGACGCAATGTTGAAATCGGCTAAGGCGGATATGAAAAATGTCGGTGGTCGCGACGGTGGGTCGATCACAGCAGCGCAATTCCTGCGACGTTTTATCCAAGACGACATGCCGTGGTGCCACATCGATATTGCGGGCACTGCACAGACCAAAGCGGACACGGCTCTCGCCCCGAAGGGCGCGACTGGCTGGGGTGTCATGGCGCTGAACCGTCTTATCGCTGACAACTACGAGGCCTAAGTCGGTGGGTGCCGCCTATTTCTACCACCTCACCGAAAGCTCACTCGAGCAAGCCTTGCCCCTGTTGTTGAGCAAGGCAAGAGAGCAGGGCTGGCGGGTCGAAGTGCGCGGCACCAACGCGGATCGCATGGCGGCATTGGATGCAGCCCTCTGGGACTGTGGCGATACGGCCTTCTTGGCACATGGTTTGGCGGGTGGTCCTCATGACGCCCATCAACCGATCTTGCTAACAAGCGATGGTCGTCCAGCACTAAATGAACCGAATTGCATAGTTTGCGTCGATGGGGCGACAATCTCTGCAGAAGATGTTACTAAGGTTGAACGGAGCATGATTATATTTTCGGGATTCGATGATGGTCTGGTTCAACTGGCGCGAGAGGCCTGGAAAGGCCTAACCTCGCAAAACGTCTCGGCCCAATATTGGGCCCAAGAAGATGGCCGTTGGACAAAGAAAGCCGAAAGTCAGCCCGACTAGAGACGACAAATGCTAGCGGAGGCAAAAATGTCTAATCTTCACGCTGGTGGGTGTCAGTGCGGTGCAGTCCGGTTCCGCGTGACATCAGTTATGAATAACGCACACGTGTGCTATTGCCGGATGTGTCAGAAAGCGACGGGGAGCCTGCTTGGGGCTTGGATCGGTGTTCCTGTCAATGCTGTGACGTGGACCCGTCGTGTCCCATCGGTTTTCAAAAGCTCTGAGGGTGTTTCGCGGGGCTTTTGTTCAGAGTGCGGGACCACTTTGAATTATAAACGTGATAATCGGCAGTCGTTTTGGATGGCGATTTCGGTTTTTGATAAGTCCGACGAGGTGAAACTGAAGTTCGCTTGGGGGGCTGAATCGAAGTCACCGTTGCTCAGCCAATTGCCGAGCCTCACGGAACACACCTGCGATGAGGATTATATCAACGCAGAAAGCGTGAAAAAGACCAACAATCAGCACCCTGATTACGAGACCTAACGGGTGAGGATCAGTCGGCCGCGGCTAATTTCGATTTTGCGGAAACGGTTGAGGTAGCTCATACCCAACAGCGATCCCTCCATCGGGCCGCCATTCACGACCGTACGGATATTGCGGTCGGTGAAATCGCCGATGGTTAGTGTCTCAATCCGGATTGGTGCTGTGCGAACGACGCCGTTGGCCGTGTTGGCCGAGCCGATGTAGGTCACCTCATTGAGGTCGATGCCAATGCGTTTTGCGTCCGCTTGGTTCAGGACCACATGCGTAGCACCCGTATCGACGACAAATTCAATCGGGACACCATTTACCAGCGCGGTCATGTAGTAATGACCATCTGGTTGGATTGCTAATTCGATGCGTCCATCGGACAGCGTCGATTGCGTGCGAAACGGCATAAAGCCTGCGCCTTGGTAGCTGGATACGGCGAGGATCACGCCGCCAAAAATCAACGTCCAAATCCCAAGCTGCTGAGCAACTTTGCCGAGCCTATGACGCGAACGGATCATCACACCGCCAAAAATGACGGTGACGAGGATGCCGAGATACAAGAGGCGAAGCTGGTCGTTTGTGTCCATAGACCAATAGATAGGTCTTAGGGCGCCAATCCGAAAGAGCGCAATCCATCAAGAATGAACTGAATGGCCAATGCGGCCAACAGCATCCCGAGGATGCGAGTCACGACGTTCACTCCGACGCGCCCCAGAATCCGCTCTAACATGTTGGAAACAAGGAATAAGATGAAAACGATCAGCAGGACCGAAAGCATCACGCCCATCACTGCCGCAAATCCACCGATGCCCTCTGCTTGATCCGTCAAAAGGATCATGGTGGCGATGGCACCGGGGCCCGCGATCAGGGGGATGGCAATCGGAAAGACGGAGGGGTCATCGATATGATCCTCTGCCGCATCATCGGTGTGGCCCTGACGGCGGGTCTGACGTTTCTGGAACAACATCTCGAGCGCGGTCAGGAACAACAGAACCCCGCCCGCGATGCGGAAGGCAGGCATGGAGATCCCGACAAAGCCCAAGAGCGCCTCACCGAAGATACCAAAGCAAAACAGGATCACCGCAGCCGTAATACAGGCCCTGAGAGCAATTTTGCGGCGCAATTGCGCAGATGCCCCGTGGGTGAGCGCCACGAAAAGCGGCGTCAAACCGATGGGGTCAATAATCACGAAAAGCGTGGTGAAGGCGGCGATATAATCAGTCATAGAGCTGTTCTAACGGGTTTGATCAAATGGACAAAGGGGAAAGCCTCAAGGGCAGGGGGCGCTGCCCCCTGCACCCCCGGGATATTTTAGGCACAAAGGCAGGGGGTCAGGTCGGATTTTCGGCCTTGTCTAAGGCCTCTAGCGCGTCCATCCACATGGCCTCTGCGCGGTCGATGGCAGCATTGGCTTCGGCGTACTTGCGGTTGAGGCCAGCGAGTTTCACCGCGTTTACGTCTTCGTAAATCGACCGATCCGCGAGTTCTGAGGCAACGCGATCCCGAATTTCGTTGATCTTGTTCACGCGCTCTTCGCATTTACGCACTTCAGCCTTGAGCGCGAGGATAGTGTTGCGGTCTGCTTTTTCCGCTTTGGGTTTTTCGGCGACGGGCTTTTCGGCCTTTGGCTTGTCGCTGGACAAAAGCAGTTTGCGATAGGCGTCGAGATCGTCCTCATAGGGGGTCACCCGCCCGTCTTTGACCAGCCAGAGGCGGTCCGCCACGAGGCTTAGGAGGTGCATGTCGTGGCTGACGAGGATCACCGCGCCTGTGTAGGCGGTGAGCGCTTCGACCAGAGCCTCACGGCTTTCGATGTCGAGGTGGTTGGTCGGCTCATCAAGGATCAAGAGATGCGGCGCGTCGAGGGTCGCTAGAAGGAGCGAAAGGCGCGCTTTCTGCCCGCCAGAGAGACGGCCAACTTCGGTTTCGGCTTGGGCTGCCATGAGGCCAAAGCCTGCAAGGCGGGCACGCAGTTTTGGTTGCTGAACGTCAGGCATCGCCCGCGCGATATGCTGGAGCGGCGTTTCTTCAACGCGCAACTCATCAACCTGATGCTGGGCAAAGAAACCAATGCGGAGTTTGGAGGACGAGTGTTTATCCCCCTCCATCAAAGGCAAACGATCCGAGAGCAGTTTCGACAGGGTCGATTTGCCTTCGCCGTTGCGTCCCAAGAGCGCGATACGATCGTCCTGATCGATGCGTAGGTTCAGGCGGGTCAAAATCGCGGTGCCGTCATAGCCGACAGCGCCGTTCTCAACACGGATAATCGGGGGTGAGAGCGGTTCCGGCGTTGGGAAGGTAAAGACCGTGCGAGCGGCATCCTCTGGCACGCGAATGCTCTCCATCTTTTCGAGCATTTTAACGCGGGATTGCGCCTGCTTTGCCTTGCTTGCCTTCGCCTTAAAGCGGTCGACAAAGGATTGAAGGTGCGCGCGCTTGGCGTCTTGCTTCTTGGCGGCTTGCATCAGCACAGCGCGCTGTTCAGCGCGTTGGCGGGCAAAGCTGTCGTAGGTGCCTGTGTAATAGGTCAGGTTCTTGCTATCGAGGTGCAGAATACCCGTGACCGAGCGGTTCAAAAGCTCGCGGTCGTGGCTGACGATCAGAACAGTATGCGGATAGCGGGTCAGATAGTTCTCGAGCCAGAGCGCACCTTCGAGGTCCAGGTAGTTGGTCGGTTCATCGAGCAAGAGCAGATCTGGTTCCGAGAAAAGAACCGCCGCCAGTGCCACGCGCATACGCCACCCGCCCGAGAAGGCAGAGCAGGGCATTTTCTGTTCGTCGTCGGTAAAACCCAGACCCTTGAGGATGGACGAGGCGCGGGCATCCGCGCTCCATGCGTCGATATCGGTGAGGCGGGTCTGAATGTCGGCGATACGGGCCGGATCAGTTGCAGTCTCTGATTCCAACAAAAGTGCTGATCGTTCGATATCGGCGGCAAGCACCGTATCGATCAAAGAGACCTCATTTCCAGGAACCTCTTGGCTCACGCCGCCGATCTTCCAGCCTTTGGGCAGTTCGATGGTCCCTGTATCGAGGTGCAGTTCACCCCGTATCAGTTTGAAAAGAGTGGTTTTCCCCGTCCCATTGCGGCCCACAACGCCAACTTTATGGCCTGTGGGAATGACGGCGGTGGCGTGGTCTATGAGGACCCGCCCTTCGATCGAATAACTGATGTCATCTAAACGTAGCATAGATGCGTCATTGCCTGACCTAAGAGGCGCGGTCAATCACGGCTTTTCTTGTGCGCTAACACATGTTAGGGCAGCGCCAATTCTTAACCCGCCCCTGATGGGGCCGACGCAAGTGAGGCTATCATGGCTGTAGAACGCACCCTTTCGATCATCAAACCGGACGCAACCGAGCGTAACCTGACCGGCAAAATCGTTGCTAAATTCGAAGACGCTGGTCTGCGCGTTGTCGCATCCAAGCGCATCCACCTGACACCTGCTCAGGCTGGCAAATTCTACGCTGTACACGCAGAGCGTCCGTTCTACGGCGAACTTTGCGAATTCATGGCATCCGCACCGGTTGTTGTTCAGGTTCTCGAAGGCGAAGGCGCTATCCTGAAAAACCGTGAAGTCATGGGCGCAACCAACCCAGCTGACGCTGCTGCTGGCACCGTTCGCGCAGAGTTCGCGAAATCGGTTGGTGAGAACTCGGTACACGGTTCGGATTCGCCTGAAGCTGCTGCAGAAGAAATCGCATTCTTCTTCTCGGGTCTCGAACTGGTCGGCTAATCGCCACTGTTCAGATTTGATTAACGGCAAGGCCCGCACGGTTGTGCGGGCTTTGTTCGTTTATGGGGGCGCTGCCCCCAAACCCCCGGGATATTTGCGGCACAAAGGCAGGATCAGGCGAGGCCCATATCTGACAAAAAGCGGGCGAGGTCATTTGACGGGCGGTCTGGGGTATCAGAGGCGAGGAGCGCGTCAAAGCGGGTCCGCAGGTCTTCTTTCTCGGCACCTTTGCAGTCGTTCCATGGGCGACCTTGGAGGGCCATGTGAAGTGCATAGTAGCCAATGAAGTGGGGGCGGGTGCCTTTGGCGATCATCCGTGCATAGGCATCATGGGCGCCGAGCGCCCTTAGGGTTTCGGCATCAGGTATGCCTGCGCGGATCATGTCTGTTTCAGTCGCGGGGCCAATGCCCGAAATCGTACGAAGGGATGTCATGCCTGCAGGTTACTCTGCCTGAGGTGTCTCGTCATCCTGTTCTGCGCTTTGTTTGCGAAGGAACCGCATAAGCGCTGTGTCGTCGAGCGGTTTAGTCATGACGGTCGACGCGCCTGCCTTTTCGAACTGACGCATGTCATCGCCAACGACCGCCGCGGTGAGGCCGATGATCGGTTTGGTAAAACCATTGGCGCGCAGGGTGCGTGTCAGTTCATCGCCCGACATTTCGGGCATAAAGAGGTCTGTGACGACCACATCAGGCGGATCTTGGGCGATGAGGTCTAGCGCCTCACGGCCAGAGCCGACCACTTCGACGCGGCCCATGAATTTGCGAAGGCGCGCGCTGGTAACCTCGGCGACCAGAGCATTGTCTTCTGCCAAGAGAACATACATCGAGCCAAAGTCGACCGTGTCGTCGTCCATATGGGCGACCTGACGTAGATCCTCTGCCGAGGCGAGTGGTTCAGCGATCCGAACGTGATAGCCCGCGCCGCCTTCGGGGGCGGGGAAGTAGGTCACGCTGCCACCCAAGAGCTGCGCAGTTGTCCGCACGATGTAGAGGCCAAGGCCCGAGCCATCGGCACGGTTGCGGGCATCTTCGCCGCCACGTTGGAACGGTTGGAAGAGGCGTTCGACTTCTTCGGCTGCGATCCCGATGCCGTTATCGGTGATTGACCAAACCCCTGTGCGGTCGTTCAAATTGTCACCGATCGACGACCGATAGGTCACAGTGATTGCAGAGCAGCGTGAGTGAATGATTGCGTTACGAATAAGGTTGCCGAGGATTTGTTTGATCCGAACGCTATCGGCCAAGACCATCTCGTTCGCGCCTTCGCCGAACCGAAGTCTGATCGTGATGCCGCTCGCCTGAGCCTGCATTTCAAACGTATTGCGGATCGATTCCGCAAGATCGGCTGGGACGAACGGGACAGGGTTGATTGGCAGGTTCTTTTCTGGGTTCACGGCCTGACGCATGTCGGTCAAAACGCCGAGAAGTTGGTCTGTTGCCTCGCGCAGGCGTTTGGCGAGGTGCTCTTGGTCCGCTTCGTCATCGTTAAGGTCGTCGATAAGCATCGAAATCACCGACGCAGGTGTCCGTAATTCGTGGCTGATGATCGAGAACATCTGTTTCTGCTGATCTTGACGGATCGACAATTCGGCCAAGGTTTCCTTGAGCGCGCGTTCTTGCAGGTGTTCGCCAGTCACGTCGACCACGAGGCCATAGACGACGGGTAGGTTGTCAAAGCTGCGTTCGTACCACAGGAAGAGGCGAATAACGCGACGGTGATTGCTGCCTGGGGCCTCGCGAAGGCGGGCGAGGAGGGTCGTCGTCTCGCCCGGACGTTGGAACATCATGCGCCGCAGTTCGGTTTGTTCGTGATCGCCGAATTTTCGCATCATAGATGCAATATCGAAATTTTGCGGAACGCCCAGCATGCGCTGTGTTACGGGATCAACCGAGACCATGCGTGATGTAAGATCAACAGCAAAGACACCAACGCCCGCATAGTTCCGAACAGTGTTTAGACGTCGTAGCGAGCTGACTTGTTGATCTTGAAGGTGCAGCCCATGGCTGCGTAGGCCGAGTACGAAAATGATGATGCCGAGGGCGATGACCGCATAAACTTCTATGACAAGGTCGGATTGTGAGGTGATCGTCGGAGGCGTCACGATCGCGCCAGTCATAGATGCGTAGATCAGCATCCCTGTTGTTAGGGTCGGCACAACCAATCGGATCGGTAGAACAACAGCAAAAATTGCACAGAGCGCGATGGCATCGAGGGCGACGTGCAGTTGAAACCCATACCGGCCCAATGTGGCGAGCACACCAAAGCTCAAGACAAACGGCGTTGCCCAGAGGACATCCGATGGCCGTGGGAATTGGATCATCCCAATAAAGAAGGTGGACACGACAATGCCGCCATAGCCACAACGGATCGCTGCTTGGAGCAGGAACTCGTTATCGAGTGAAAGTGCTGCGATAGCCTCTGGGAAAGACGACGCAAAGACGCTGGTGAGCGTTGAGATTGTCGTGACCGAAACGATGGAGAACACCACACCAGTCAGAACTGAAATCGTAAGGTCGACCGTGTAGGGGGCAAGGCGGTTGTTGAGGAAGTTCAGCACCAGTCGCAACAAGAACCCGACGAGGCCACCGATAAATAAGTTCACCCCTAAACCAGCCCAGAACATGCGGGCGATACTGTCCGATGTTTCGTCAAGCGGCAGGATGTAGGTAGGTATGATTGCTTGAGCCAGATAAATGCCGATGAAGGCAAGAATTGGCCAATATATCATACGGATGGGATAGATGAGCACGCCTAGCACCAACACGAAAAGCGCCGTGTGCGGCACAAAATAGATCGCGATTTTCGATAGGTCTGTTGCCCCAGCCCCCAAAGCCAGACCTATGACCCAAATCGAAGTAAAAGCGACGTAGATAAGGGTGTGTCGAGACGGGTGGCTCGCAATTTTAGCGCGCAACCTGAGAAGTTGAGACCCATCCAGATCGCGAAACAGCAGGGAGTCGCGCAGGTCATCTGGCGTCTTATTGCTGGAAATCGCGAAGGTGGTTTTAAGTGCCATTGGGCCTAGGTGTCTCTTTATGGTTGTCGGTCTTCCCTAAGTTCAGGGGTATGTCATCCGGATCGGTGCTGAAACGCTGCATTGGGATAAGCTGCCGTATCCATAAGGCTAACACCCCACATGATGTGCCTCAAAACGGAAAACACCCAAGGGTTGTTCATTTATGATCGCGTCTTAGAGGCTCGCAAAGTCACGAATGAGGTGGGTTGTCTCGTCGGCGACAGGTATTTGTCTGTTTGTTTCTGTCTGCGGCTTGTTCTGTGTCGGTGCTTTTTTCAGTTGATCTGCTGGCATGGCGGTCTCGCTTTACTCAAATCCACTAGAGTGACGTTAGGTAAGTGTATACCTCAATAATGGCAGAGATGAGGCAGTTAAGGCGTGACTAACTATGTTTTTCGGACCATTCGCCTGTGAAATGGATCGATTGTTGACGTTTGTTCTGATTAAAAATTAACCAAGGCACTCATTTGTGATTAAAAAGTGACCACCTGCGTTGAATTTTGATTTTCTGGATTTGATGAGAATTGTGATGTGCCGCGTTGCAGCATCTCCTCTTTCTCGGGCGACGGATAACGCCGCTCGAAATCGCCGCACGGGGACGCAATCCTGGCAGAAAACCGACCCCGCGCGACACCAGCAACAAAGCTGAGGCCTTACTATATGCGTTTTGACCCGATTTGACCACTGGTCACGGGCCGCGGATGGGTCTCAAACAGGGGACACTTTAAATGTTTAAAAAAATCATGCTGCCCGCACTTTCCTCCGCTGCTCTGATCGCAGGTGCAGGCTCCGCTCTGGCCGAATGTGCTGACCCGATCAAGGTTGGCGTGCTGCACTCCCTCTCTGGCACGATGGCCATTTCTGAAACCACTCTCAAAGACACCATGTTGATGCTGATCGCAGAGCAGAATGCAAAGGGCGGTCTGCTGGGCTGTGAAATCGAAGCCGTCGTGGTCGATCCTGCGTCCGACTGGCCGCTCTTTGCGGAAAAGGCACGTGAACTGCTGACCGTTCACGACGTGGATGTGATTTTCGGCAACTGGACCTCGGTCTCGCGTAAATCGGTTCTCCCAGTGCTCGAAGAGCTGAATGGCCTCCTGTTCTACCCCGTTCAATACGAAGGCGAAGAATCCTCGCGCAACGTTTTCTACACGGGTGCTGCTCCGAACCAGCAGGCGATCCCTGCGGTTGACTACTTCCTCGAAGAGCTTGGTGTTGAGAAATTCGCGCTTCTGGGCACTGACTATGTCTACCCACGCACCACCAACAACATTCTCGAAAGCTATCTTCAGTCCAAAGGCATCGCCGCTGAAGACATCTTTGTGAACTACACCCCGTTCGGTCACTCGGACTGGGCAACCATCGTGTCCGACGTTGTCGCATTGGGCGCTGACGGTAAATCGGTTGGCGTAATTTCGACCATCAACGGCGACGCAAACATCGGCTTCTACAAAGAACTCGCAGCCCAAGGCGTCTCTGCTGAAGACATCCCAGTTGTTGCCTTCTCCGTCGGTGAAGAAGAACTCTCTGGCCTTGATACCACCAACCTCGTTGGCCACTTGGCAGCTTGGAACTACTTCATGTCGGCGGATACCGCTGAAAACGCAGCCTTTATCGAGGCATGGCACGGCTTTATCGGTGACGACGCCCGCGTGACGAACGACCCGATGGAAGCGCACTACATCGGCTTTAACATGTGGGTGAACGCTGTGACCGAGGCTGGCACCACCGACGTTGACACCATCATCGACGCGCTTCCGGGCCAAGAGTTCACCAACTTGACGGGCGGAACCGCTGTCATGCTGCCGAACCACCACCTGACCAAACCAGTTCTGATCGGTGAAATTCAGGCGGACGGCCAGTTCGACATCATCAGCCAAACCACCGAAGTGGCTGGTGACGCATGGACCGACTTCCTGCCAGAATCCGCTGTTCTGGAATCCGACTGGATCGACCTGAAATGCGGTATGTATAACACCGAAACTCAGACCTGCGTTCAGTTGACCTCGAACTACTAAGGTTTTGACATTTGGGGTGGGGGCGCGTCCTCCATCCCGAACCTTCCCTCCCAAAGACTACCCCATAAGGAACGCGCCGATGCTTCGCGCCGTTGTGATGGCTCTGTCCATCTTCTTTTTGGCCGCCGCCGCTGCCGCTCAGGACCTACAATCTGTCCTGCAAACCTATTCCGATGACATCGCCAAACCGTCTCGCCGCACTGTGGATCAAGCCATTACTGCGTTGATCGACAGCGATCTGCCCGAAGTCCCCGCGTTTCTTCAGGCGTGGCAGGAAAAGAACGTTTGGCAGAACGAAGAGACTGGCCTGTTTTACTATGTCGAAGGCTCTGATCCGATCACGTTGATCGACCTTTCAACGGGTGAAGCCGTAGGCACTGCGCCCAAATCTGTCATGGCGCAGATCAAACCGAACGCAGGTGTGCGTGGTGTGATCGGCTCTGCCTTGGTTCAATATCAACTGCTCGATCCTGACTATGATCGTCGTGCCGCTGCATTGGATGCGATCAGCCGCGATGGCTCTGCCGAACAGCTTGCGCCTCTTGCCGCGTCGATTGCCGATGAGCCTGACACTGGTTTGCAGGCCCGCAAAGAACGTCTGTTGATGATGCTTACCGCTCGCTTTGCGCCGTTGCGCGAGGATCGTGTTGCGGCGATTGAGGCGCTATCGTCCGATGTGAGCGTCGACGTGCGCGCGGTGATGAACCAAACCCTGACTACGACCACGGGTGTTGCGGCCACGTTGCCCGAAGGTGCCAATATCGCAGCAATCCGCGAGGTCGGCCCTGATTTCGATGTGAATACCGCCTATGCAGAGCTTGCCGCTGCTGGGCTGGCGCAGCCCACAGTGACCGAAGACGACCTGAAATCCGCCCTGATCGCGAATATCGTGGATGGCCAGATCGCCGGTGTGCCAGTTGCGGCCATGTCTGATCCTGCAGAGCGCGTTCGTGCCTATCAGGGGCTTGTTGATGCAGGGCTTGCCGCGCCTTTCGTCACGATGGCGGATCGTGAGGCGGCTGTTGCGGCCCATGTGTTCTACATCCAATACGACGAGGCGGATCAGGCCGTCACCGATGCCGCCGCTGCTGCAATCAAACGGATCGAGCTAAAGGTGGGTGCCATGCAGACGGCTGACCTCGCGCTCGATGCGATCTCTTTGGCGTCAATATATTTCCTAGCTGCGATCGGTCTTGCTGTGACCTTCGGTGTGATGGGCGTGATCAACATGGCCCATGGCGAATTTATCATGATGGGCGCCTATACGGGCTATGTGATCCAGCAGGTGATCCCTGATTACACCGTGTCGATTATCGTTGCACTGCCCGTGGCCTTTATCGTCACCTTTGCCGCTGGCGTCGCGATGGAGCGCTTGGTCATTCGCCACCTCTACAAACGCCCGCTGGAAACGCTCCTCGCGACCTTTGGTATCTCTATTGCGCTGCAACAAATCGCAAAGAACATCTTTGGCACGCAGGCCCGCCCGCTGACCTCGCCGTCGTGGTTGGATGGTGCGCTGGTGTTCAACGACGTGGTGGCGATCAGCTACATCCGCATCGCGATTTTTGTGCTCGCCGTGATGTTCCTCTGCCTGATCCTGTTCATCCTGAAAAAGACCCGTCTGGGGCTAGAGGTCCGCGCAGTGACCCAGAACCCAGGGATGGCAGCATCGATGGGCATCAATCCAGATCGCATCAATATGCTCACCTTCGGGCTTGGCTCAGGGATCGCAGGCATAGCGGGCGTCGCCATCGGCCTCTACGCCAAAGTCACGTCCGAGATGGGGGCTGACTACATCGTGCAGTCCTTCATGACTGTCGTCGTTGGTGGCGTCGGGAACGTCTGGGGCACGCTTGCGGGGGCCTCGCTGATTGGCTTCCTGCAAAAAGGGATCGAGTTTTTCAATCCGTCGAACACGCTCGCCGCGCAGACCTACATGATCCTCTTTATCATCATTTTCATCCAATTCCGTCCCAAAGGCATCGTCGCCCTCAAAGGCCGTGCGGCAGGGAACTGAGCCATGACAAAATCATTCCTTGTAACAAATCGTTCGGTCCTTGTGTTCCTCTTGGTCCTGTCGCTCTTCACCCTCGCGGTGACCGTGATGGCAGAGGCAACGGGCTATGGCCTGATCTCGACATCCTTCGTCAAAACATTGGGCAAAACGCTCTGCCTCTGTCTGATCGCCATCGCGATGGATGTGGTCTGGGGCTATTGCGGTATCCTCAGCCTCGGTCACTTTGCGTTCTTTGGGATCGGTGGCTACGCGATTGGCATGTGGCTCATGTATGCCCGCACCGAAGAAATCGTCGCAGGTTCGCTGGCGAACCAACCGCTCCCCGCAACACCGCAAGAGGTCTCTGACGCCATCGGAACGCAGATTTTCGGCGTCGTTGGCAGCAGCGATTTCCCTCTGATCTGGAGCTTTGCACATTCGCTACCGCTCCAGCTTTTGGCGATCCTGATCGTTCCCGGATTGCTCGCGCTGGTCTTTGGCTGGCTGGCCTTCCGCAGCCGCGTTACAGGCGTCTATCTCTCCATCCTGACCCAAGCGATGACCCTCGCGCTGTCGCTCTACCTGTTCCAAAACGACAGCGGTTTGCGCGGGAATAACGGCCTCTCGGGTCTGCAAAACATCCCCGGTGTTTCCGCATCCCAAGACGACGTGTCGATCTGGTTTTTCTGGGCTTCTGCCGTCGCGCTTGGCCTCGGTTATGTCCTCTTTGCCTTTGTCACATCGGGCAAAATGGGCAGCGTCATTCGGGCCATTCGGGATGATGAGGCGCGGGTGAGGTTTCTTGGGTATCACGTTGAATCGTATAAGCTATTTGTCTTTACGATCACGGCGATGGTCGCGGGCATTGCTGGCGCCCTCTATTACCCGCAAGCAGGCATCATTAACCCTGCAGAGATCGCACCGATTGCGTCCATCTACCTCGCGGTTTGGGTGGCGATTGGCGGGCGCGGACGGCTTTATGGTGCTGTGATCGGCGCAACGCTCGTCTCGCTCTTGTCGTCGTGGTTCACAGGCGGCAGCGCACCTGCGATCAACCTCGGTTTCTACAAAATCGTCTGGACCGACTGGTGGCTTGTCTTGCTGGGCCTGTCCTTTGTCGCGGTCACGCTGTTTTTCCCTCAAGGTATCGGCGGCCTGTTCGATTTCGTCGCGGTCAAACGCAACTCTGACTATGGTCCATCCGAGGGGGCATGGCGCGCAGAAGAAGGAAAACCGGAATGAGCAAACGTCTCCTCGAAGTTTCGGGCGTTTCGGTCACCTTTGACGGATTTCGTGCGATCAATAACCTTTCCATTGCGATTGCAGAGCCTGAATTGCGGGCGGTGATCGGGCCGAACGGGGCGGGTAAAACCACCTTTATGGACATCATCACGGGCAAGACCAAACCCGACGAGGGCAAGGTTATCTGGGGCGAAAAATCCATCAGCCTCTTAGGCATGAGCGAAAGCCAGATCGCCCGCGCGGGCATCGGTCGTAAGTTCCAAAAGCCCACGGTGTTTGAGGCGCAGACCGTGCGTGAAAACCTCGCGATGGCGCTGAAAAACAAGCGAGGTCCGTTTGATGTGTTATTCTATTGCAAGACGGCAGATGGGGCCGCGCGAATTGAAGCGCTCGCCGCAGAAATCGGGCTGAGTGATCAGCTAACCCGTGTTGCAGGAGAGCTATCACACGGTCAGAAACAATGGTTGGAAATCGGGATGCTCTTGGCCCAAGATCCACGTTTGCTCTTGGTCGATGAACCCGCGGCAGGGATGACGCCTGCGGAGCGGGAACAAACGACCGACCTCCTTGTTCGGGCGGCGAAGACCCGCGCCGTTGTCGTTGTCGAACATGATATGGAGTTCGTGCGTCGCCTGAACTGCAAGGTAACCGTGCTCCACGAAGGATCGGTTTTGGCCGAAGGCTCGCTCGATCACGTGACCCAAAACCCTGACGTGATTGAAGTTTATCTGGGACGCTAAGATGCTCGAAATTGAAAATCTCACACTGAAATACGGGCAAAGCCAGATTTTGAACGGCATCACCATGGCCGCAAAGCCGGGACAGGTGACAGCGGTCATGGGGACCAATGGCGTTGGAAAAACCTCGCTCCTCAAGGCGATTGCGGGGCGTCATCCCTATGACAAAGGGGCTATTCGGTTAGACGGTAAAGACCTGCCGCACCTGACCGCATTTGGTGCCGCACGGGCAAGGATCGCCTATGTCCCGCAGGGCCGCGAAGTATTCCCACTGATGACCGTGCAGGAAAATCTGGAAAGCGGGTTTGCCTGCCTTGATCGGTCTGAACGCGGCGTGCCCGATAAAATTTTCCAGCTTTTCCCGATCCTCAAAGAGTTCCTGCATCGCCGTGGCGGCGACCTCTCTGGCGGGCAGCAACAGCAGTTGGCAATCGCGCGTGCACTGATCACACGACCTCGCGTGTTGCTCTTGGACGAGCCAACCGAAGGCATTCAGCCCAATATCATTCAGCAGATCGGCCGCGTGATCGCCCAGTTGCGCGATGAGGGTGAGATTGCAGTGGTTCTGGTCGAACAGTATTTCGACTTCGCCTTTAACCTCGCGGATGAATTCTATGCGCTCAACCGTGGCGATGTCGTGCTGAACGAGGGGAAAGCGAGTTTGGCGCGGGAGCAGTTGCTGTCGGCGGTCTCGATTTGATGCGCTGGGGGCGCTGCCCCCAGACCCCCGGGATATTTGGGGCACAAAGGAGCCTTAGGTGCCGCAGAAGGTGGCCGTGACCCGTTCGTGCGGTTCGGGGGCACGAGCGAAATCGGGGTTCTCAGTGAATGGTGCGGTGACGGCAGAGAGCATCGCGTCAAAGGGCGCGCGGTTGCCCTCTGTTGCTTCGCGAATGACTTCTTCGATGCGGTGGAGGCGTGGGATGACCTGCGGGTTCGTTTGCGCGGCGAGGGCGAGGTCGGGTTTTGCGGTCATCCAATCGGTGCGCCAATCGGCATAGTCCTTATGGTTGAGCGGTTGGTCGAGGTTGGCGAAGGTGAGGGTGAAGTCCGCGCCTGTATCCTCCATCATCTTGAGGAACCGTTGGGCGAGGGGTTCTGCCTGATCCGATGCGGTAAGGCCGAGTTTCGGGGCGAAATGGCGGATCCATGCGCTGCGGTAGAGGTCAGCGAAGTCACCCATCATAGCGTTCAAACGCTCGACAGTGGCGTCTTGATCGGGGGCCATGGGGACGAGGCTCGATGCGAATTGGGCGATGTTCCAGATGGCGATATGCGGCTGGTTGGCATAGGCATAGCGCCCTATGCGGTCTATGGATGATAGCACTGTCGCTGGGTGGTAGGCGTCCATAAACGTGCAAGGACCGTAGTCGATGGTTTCGCCAGATACGGTCATATTGTCGGTATTCATCACCCCATGGATAAAGCCGAGCGACGCCCAGCGGGCGATGAGGTCCGCCTGACGCTCCATCATTTGGGTGACGACATCCTCGACCGTTTCAGCGGTGGGGAAATGGCGGGCAAGGGTGTGATCGTAGAGCGCGCGTAACGCCTGCTCGTCGCCGCGAAAGGCTTGGAGTTGGAAGGTGCCAACGCGGATATGGCTAGAGGCGACGCGGGTGAGGATCGCGCCGGGGACGGGGCCTTCGCGGAGGATTTGTTCGCCTGTTGTCACAGCGGCGAGGGCGCGGGTGGTCGGCACGCCAAGCGCGTTCATTGCCTCTGACACAAGATATTCGCGGATCACAGGGCCGAGGCCAGCGCGGCCATCGCCAGCGCGGGAATAGGGGCTGCGGCCTGATCCTTTGAGTTGGAGGTCAAAGCGGCCTTTGTCGCAGAAAACCTCGCCCAAGAGGAGCGCGCGACCGTCACCAAGCCCTGGGTTCCATTGGCCGAATTGGTGGCCGCCGTAGGCTTGGGCGATCGGGTCGGCACCATCGGGCACCGCGTTGCCCGCAAAGACATCGACGTTGGCGCGGAGGGCTTTGGGGTCGGCGCCAAGATCACGGGCGAGCGCGTCGTTCAGGGCAAAGAACTGAGGCGCACGAACGGGTGTCGCGGTCTGGCGGGTGTAAAGCTGCGCGGGGAGCCGTGCGTAGCTGTTATCAAAGGCGAAAAGCTGCATGAGGTTTATATGGTGCGCGGGGCTACGATAACCAGATCAGAGCGTATCGGTCAGCACCAACAGCCCGTCGCGCTGGCGGAAACCAACCCGTTCGCAAAAGGCGATCAGCGATGGATCGGGCGAAGGCAGACGAGCATGCAGGGCTTTGACGCCACCTTGACCCAAGGCGACCGCGACGGCATGGAGCACCTCGGTTCCGATGCCACGGCGGCGCACGGACTGACGGATAAACGTCTCATCGACCCAGCCTTCCATCCCGCCAAGCGCGATCGACCAGCCAAAGGTCACCAGCACATAGCCTAAGGGCGCACGTTGCGGTCCGATGAGCCAGATCGCACCGTGGGGCGAACCGTTCAGCAATGGGGTGATGGCGCGGCGACGACCTTCGTCATCTGATGGGATACCGATTTCGGCATGGTTGCGTTCGACGAGCGAAAGCACACGGTCGAGCGCGTCGGGACCCGCGAGCGTGATAGAGGTGGTCATAGGCGTGAAATCCGATCTGTCAGCAGACGGTAGAAGCCTTCGGCGTGAAGATCACCGATGAACAACGCATTCGGTTTGCGGCTCGTTACGCGCCACCAATCAGCCACGGTCATACCGAGCGTTAATTCGGACTGCGTTTCAATTTCAACGTTGATGTAGCGGCCAGAAAACAGATGTGGATCAATCAGATAGGCGATGGTGCAGGGATCGTGGAGTGGCGCACCTTCGGAGCCGTATTTCTCCATATCGAAGCGTTCAAAGAAGTCGGTCCATTCCGCAACCATCGTGCCGACATGGGTGCCCATATTGCGGAAGGCATCGATGCGGGATTTCGTGGTCAGCGCCTTATGCGTCACGTCCAAAGGCATGACGACGAGGGGGACGCCTGATTGAAACACGATCTGGGCGGCTTCGGGATCAACGTAGATGTTGAACTCTGCGGCGGGTGTGATGTTGCCCACCTCAAAATAAGCACCGCCCATGAGGACGATTTCCTGCACGCGCGGGATAATATCGGGGGCGCGTTCAAAGGCAGTCGCGATATTCGTTAGTGGCCCGATAGGGCAGAGCGTGACCGTGCCCTCGGGTTCATTGCGCAGGGTTTCGATAATGAAATCAACGGCGTGCTGGTCCTGCAGCGGCATGGTCGGATCAGGCAATTGCGGACCGTCGAGTCCCGTTTTGCCGTGCACATGTTCTGCCGTGACCAGCTTGCGTTTCATTGGCGCATCGCAGCCCGCATAGACCTTAACGTCAGGACGACCTGCGAGTTCACAGACGATCCGCGCGTTTTTTTGCGTGAGGGGCAGAGGCACATTGCCTGCAACGGCGGTGATGCCGAGTAGGTCGATGTCATCAGGGCTGCCAAGGGCCAAAAGAATGGCGACTGCGTCGTCTTGGCCGGGGTCGGTGTCGATGATGATTTTACGGGGTGCCATGACTGCCTCTTGTTCGCGTATTGCGGGCACAGTGCAGGGGCTTGGCCGTAGGTTCAAGCAGAAAGGACGTATTGTCCCTCAGCGTCAAAAAAGGGCGGGATATGATCCCGCCCTTTCTGAATTTAGTGATCGCCGCGCGAGAGGGCTGCAACGCCCGTGCGGGCCACCTCGACCAGACCCAAGGGACGCATCAGGTCAGCAAAGGCGTCGATTTTCTCGGGCGTGCCAGTGAGTTCGAACACAAAGCTCTGCAGGGTTGTGTCGACCACGCTGGCGCGGAAGATATCGGCAAGACGGAGCGCCTCAACACGCTGCTCGCCTTTGCCTGCGACCTTAAAGAGGCCCAGTTCACGCTCAACGCTCGGTCCTTCGGCGGTGAGGTCATGAACCTCAAGCACGGGGATGATGCGACCCAGTTGGGCTTTGATCTGAACGATCACCTGCGGCGTGCCAGAGGTGACGATAGTGATGCGCGACTTGTGACCTTCGTGGTCGACTTCGGCGACGGTGAGGCTCTCTATGTTGTAGCCGCGACCCGAAAACAGGCCGATCACACGGGCAAGGACGCCCGGTTCGTTCATTACAGTGACCGCAAGGGTATGGCGTTCAACGGTGTCGCCATAGGTTGAGCGTAGGTCATAAGCCGAGTGAGAGGAGGAGCCTTTTTTGATCCGTAGTGCAGACATCGTCAGTCCTCCTTAAACTAGGGTTGCGCCGCTGGCGAACGCCGCAGCATCTGCAGCAAGCAGCATTTCGTTGTGCGGTTTGCCCGATGGGATCATCGGGAAGCAGTTCTCGTGTTTCTCAACAAGGCAGTCAAAGATCACAGGACCGTCGTGTTTGATCATCTCCATGATCGCGTCGTCGAGGTCAGCGGGGTCTTTGCAGATGATGCCTTTGGCGCCGAACGCTTCGGCGAGTTTGACGAAGTCGGGCAGGGATTCAGACCACGACGACGAATAGCGTTCGCCGTGCAGCAGTTCTTGCCACTGACGGACCATGCCGAGGCGTTCGTTGTTGAGAATGAACTGTTTAACAGGCAGGCGATACTGCATCGCGGTGCCCATTTCTTGCATGTTCATCAGCCACGACGCTTCGCCCGCGACGTTGATAACGAGAGCATCGCGGTGTGCCATCTGAACGCCGATCGACGCAGGGAAACCGTAGCCCATCGTGCCCAGACCGCCCGAGGTCATCCAACGGTTCGGATCTTCAAAGCCGAGGAACTGTGCGGCCCACATCTGGTGCTGGCCAACCTCGGTCGTGATGTAACGATCCATGCCTTTGGTCAGTTCTTCGAGACGTTGCAGCGCATATTGCGGTTTGATCGTCTTTTCAGAGCCCGTGTAGGCGAGGCAGTCGATTTTGCGCCATTCGTTGATCTGGGTCCACCATTTCGCCAGACCTTCTTTTTCGGTCACGCGGCCACGGGATTTCCAGACTTTCAGGATGTCCTCAAGGACATGGGCAACATCGCCAACGATGCCGAGGTCAACGTGGATGACCTTGTTGATCGAGGACGGATCGATATCGATGTGAACCTTTTTCGACTTTGGCGAGAAAGCATCAATGCGGCCCGTGATACGGTCGTCGAAACGTGCGCCGATGTTGATCATCAGATCACAGTCGTGCATCGCCATGTTGGCTTCATAGAGGCCGTGCATACCCAGCATACCGAGCCATTTGTCGCCAGACGCAGGATAAGCGCCCAGACCCATCAGGGTCGAGGTGATCGGGAAGCCAGTGGCCTCAACCAATTCGCGCAGCAGTTGGGAGGCCGCTGGGCCAGAGTTGATCACGCCGCCACCAGTGTAGAAGATCGGGCGCTTGGATTTCTCCATCAGCTTCACGAGGTCATTGATGCCCTCGATGGAACCCTTAACCTGTGGCTGGTAGTGTGATTTGCGTTTGGTCTTTTCGGTGTATTCGGCGGTCGCGAATTGAACATCCTTCGGGATGTCGATCAGAACCGGACCCGGACGACCCGAGGACGCAATGTGGAACGCCTCGTGGATGGTGCCCGACAGCTGAGCGGTGTCTTTGACCAGCCAGTTGTGTTTGGTGCAGGGGCGGGTGATGCCAACGGTGTCGGCCTCTTGGAACGCATCCGAACCAATCATAAAGGTCGGAACCTGACCCGAGAAAACAACGATCGGGATCGAGTCCATCAGTGCGTCGGTCAGACCCGTTACGGCGTTGGTCGCACCCGGACCAGAGGTCACGAGGGCAACGCCAACCTTACCGGTCGAGCGCGCATACCCTTCGGCGGCGTGGATCGCAGCCTGTTCGTGACGGACCAGAACGTGGGTGATGTCGCTCTGTTGGAAAATTTCGTCATAGATCGGTAGCACGGCGCCGCCGGGGTAACCGAATATCGTGTCCACACCCTGATCTTTCAGAGCTTGAACAACCATTTTAGCGCCGGTCATCTGACGAGACATCTTCGTTCTTCCTTATCCTGCGTCGTCGTTACTTTTAACGTCGTTTTCATACAAAAAAGCCCCCGAGATTTTCGGGGGCGCATGGGGAACCGTTATGGTAAAACCGTTACCGGCCCATGCGCCATTTTCCCACCACTACTAGAAGGTTTTTCATCCCTCGGGCCTTTCGATTGCGTGCGCGAACCTTATGCACGCCGGAAAAGCGAGGTCAACCTGTCTCATAGAGAAAATGTCGTGAGGCGGGCATTTTTCGCAACTTTCTTTCAATTTGTCGCGGGTGGGGTCGAATCGATAAGGGACCGCTTGGGGCGTGAACTGGTTAACGGGCCGTTAAATCGCAGGGCTTTGGGCGAGATTGTTTCTCAGTTCAGGCCAATCCGAGTTATTCACATGATTTGTGAGGGCGGCAGAGCCACCGCGTTAGGAATTTCTTTACGATTGTGTCGAAAATGAGGCATGGTCCCTATGGTTGTTTAATCGTGGGGGATTTTAGAATGACTTTGATTAATGATCTGATTGCTGCACGTCAGGCCGTTACCGCAGTTGGTGTGACCTATTTGGTCCCCGCGGTTGATATTGGAAACGCGGCAGGGACGAGCGTTTTTATCTGGGAAGAACCGTCACTTGCTACCGATGGGGCGACCGATTTGTTCGTTGCGCTGGTCGATGCCGATGACAACGTCATCCCGCAAGGCACCCAAGAGATCGTCGGTATTGGGCCGACCCAGACGGGCGATACGCTCTATGTCTATTCCGACACGGGCGTTGTGACGCTCGAATATGAATCAACCGATGGTCTGGTGAAATTGGAGCTGACCGTCGATGGCGAAGACCTAACGGATATCGCCGTCACCCCGATTGACGACTTTAGCGTCAACGTCGATGCGGACCTCGCGGTTTTCGATGGCACCGAAGATGGCGAAACGATCAACGGCAGCGCGGTTGCCGATCAGATCAACGGGTATGGCGGTAATGACGACCTGCGCGGCTTTAATGGCGACGATGTGATCGACGCGGGCGCGGGGGCTGACACTGTGCGCGGTGGCACGGGCGATGATTTCGTCTCGGGCGGTGTGGGCAACGATATTATCTATGGCCAAGGCGGCAATGACGAACTGAACGGCAACAACGGTCAAGATTCGATCTACGGCGGCTTCGGTGACGATAAGGTCTTTGGCGGCGAAGGCGGCGACCTGCTGAAGGGCGGCGCTGGCAACGATATCATGCGCGGCGGTGCTGGGGCGGATAACGTCTCGGGCGGGGCTGGCAATGATACGATCAACGGCAACCTTGGTGATGACGCGCTCTATGGTGGTCGCGGCGACGATACGGTCAGCGGCGGCACGGGCGACGACAGCATTTGGGGTGCCATGGGCAATGACGTGCTCTACGGTGATGCTGGTGATGACGTGGTGCTCGGTAATTCGGGCGACGATTTGATCTACGGTGGCGACGGTGACGACAAACTGCACGGCGGTGCGGATGATGACACCATCAACGGCGGCAATGGCAGCGATGTTGTGACGGGCGGCGCAGGCAATGATGTGATTGACACTTCGGGCAATCTGGCGACCGAGGTCGTGGTTGCCGATATCGCCCTTGGTACTGTGAGCGGCACGCCAGACATGGCCTATGAAGGTGTGTTCACCGCAGACACCGATCCAACAGACGATATGGATACGGTCTGGGGCGGCAACGGCGCTGACACGATCATCACGGGCGATGACGCGGACCAAGTTTGGGGCGGTAAGGGCGACGACAGCATTGACGGCGGCTTTGACAACGACACGCTCTACGGCAACTTTGGCAAGGACATGATCATCGGGGGTGAAGGCGCCGACTATATCAACGGCGGCTCTGGTGACGACGTGATCTATGGCGGCCAAGGCCCTGATGAGGTGCAAATCCTCGAGATCGCTGATGCAGGTGAAACACCTGATCTGGCCCCCGATAACGATGACGATGACATCTATGGCGGTGGCGGCAACGATACCATCTACGGCGGCGATGACAGCGATACGATCCACGGCGGGGTCGGTGACGACTTTATCCAAGGTGGCATCGACGACGACGCGCTGTTTGGTGATGCGGGCAATGACATCTTTGACTTTGCGGATGGTGACGGGTCGGACGTGATCGGCGACTTTACCATCGGTGAGGATAAGGTGCAGATCCTTGGCGGCTCATTCGGCGACCTTATGCTGTCCCAAGACGAAAGCGCCGCGATCATTGAATATGGCGACCTGATGATCCGTATGGAAAACATGAACGCAGATGACCTTTCAGCCTCTGACTTCTTGTTCGGGGATATCCTAGAGCCGATTGCGGTCGGATAATCTAGGCGACAGTCAAACTAAAAGAGCGGTGCGTGATCAGCGCACCGTTTTGCTATCGGGCAGTTGAATACGTGACACCTGTTCCGCAATCGGATCGATCGAGAGCGGATGGGTCGTTGCCTCGTAATCGTCGGGATTGCCGATGTCCTGCCATGCGCCCTGATAAAAAATCTCGAGCGCGGAATAGTTCGATTTATAACCCATCTTAGGGCTGCCGGGCACCCAATAGCCCAAGTAGACATAAGGAAGACCCATTTCGCGGGCGATTTCGATATGATCAAGCACGAGATAGGTGCCGAGCGATTGACGCTCTAGCTCTGGGTCAAAGAAGGAATAAACCATGCTCAGCCCGTCATCGAGGATGTCGGTCAGGCAGACGGCGCGCAGGGCGCGATCGTCGTCCGTGACATCGGTATATTCGATGAGCCGCGTGCGGATTGGCGTTTCCTCAACCATGGCTGCAAATTCAAAGAGGTCCATGTCCGCCATGCCGCCCGTGGCGTGACGACTGTCGAGGTAGGTGCGGAACAGATCGAACTGTTCTTCGGTTGCCCAAGGGCTGGTCGCACGGCGGGCGAGGGACCTATTGCGTTTGATCACGCGGCGCTGGCTTTTGGATGGTGCAAAATCCGCAACCCTGATGCGGGCGGACATGCAGGCCGAACAGTCGGAGCAAGATGGGCGGTAGAGCACGTTTTGCGACCGACGAAAGCCCTGTTTGGACAGTGCATCGTTGAGCTTTGTCGCGCCGTCGCCCTGAAGTGCAGTGAACAGCTTCCGCTCCATCCGTCCGTCGAGATACGGACAGGGCTGCGGGGCCGTCACATAAAACTGGGGCGCTATCGGGAGCGTGTGGCGCATTAATACTCGGATCGCAAAGAATTTGCGCGAGGTTAGCAACCTCGCGCTGTTTGTCCAAGTCTCTACGACGACTAAAGCATTCTGTTTATAGCGGCAGTGCCTAGAATGTGATCTGTCAGACCTTGGTTCCGTTCAGAGAGGAGCATCATCAGCACCGAAACGAGCTGCAGTGGGAAGACTGCGATCGAGACGGTATAGCCAACGGTGTGCCAAAACGCGGTGCGACTGTCCAAGCGGTGGCCGTCGCTGTCACGCAATTCGACGCCCATCATCCGCATCCCCCACGTGGCGCCCGCGCCCGACAGGGTTGACCAGCGATAGATGAACCCCACCACAAACAAAAACACAGGGAAAAAGAACAGGGCGGTGAAAGCCGTAAAGGGTATCAGAACGATTGCCGTGCCGAGGATCAGTGCCGTGTCGATCACCCACGCAATCGCGCGCTTGGCGGTGACACCGTCGTAGAAATCGGCGCGCATCTGAGGATCAGGAAGGCCGTAGGTCATTGTATCGCTTTCATGGTCAGAGGGTGGGTGGCCGAGGGGAGCGGCCACCCGAGGGTAATTGGATTAGACGGTTTCGTCTTCTTCTTTGGGCGCACGAGCGGCACGCGCACGGTCATCCATGAATTGATCAAATTCCGATTTGTCTTTGGCTTCGCGCAGACGCTCAAGGAAGGCCTCAAAGTCCTGCTGTTCCTCTTCAAGGCGGCGCAGCGTTTCGTTTTTGTAAGCGTCGAACGCGGAGTTGCCAGAGGTGCGGTAGGCCGCGTGCGAACCAAAGGGAGAGTGTGCCTTGCGGCGGTTAGAACATTTTCCACTGAACATGCGTTTGCTCCAGATCATATATGCAAGAAGGGCGAGGCCGACCGGCCAGAAAAAGATAAAGCCAAGGACCATAGCAGCTATCCAAGCGCCTTTGCCGCGTTCGTCGAGCCAAGTTTCGGCCCGCGAGAACCAGCCACCTTTCGGTGCGGTCGGGTGAGGGGTCGTAAAGGTATCAGACATTGAAGGGCTCCGTTTCGGGGGTGATGTTAATCCGTTTCACATCACCGATATCGGAATGCCCAACCCCACCTTCAAGGGTCTATGTTAAAGATTTTCACATTTATTTCCGGTTGTGCGATTAAGGGATTGATCCCGTTCAGAAATTATTTCGTGAAATCGGCAGAATTTGCGCCTGTGATCCGCAAAAGATCGGCAGGGGCGATGGGAAAGATATGGCGCGGGGTGCCCGCTGCGGCCCAAATTTCGGTGAATTCCGACAGGCGCGGATCGAAAAACGCACGGATCGGGTTTAGGTGGCCGACAGGGGACACACCGCCAATGGCAAAGCCTGTCTGCGCCCGCACGAGGTTTGCATCGGCACGCCCCAAAGGTTCGCCTGCAAGTGCGGTGGCCTTATCCGCGCAGACTTGGTTCCCTCCTGCGGTCAGGAACAAGATCGCCTCGCCCGAGGTTTCACCCTGAAAGATGATCGATTTGGCAATCTGGTCGATGGTGCAGCCAGCGGCCTCTGCGGCTTGGGCGGCGGTGCGGGCTTCGCCCAATTCGACGGGCGTGATGTTGAGACCCGCGTCATGGAGCGCTTTGGTCACACGTTTCAGGCTCTTGCTCATCACTTTCTCCGCTTTGCCTCTGATCAAGGCAGTTGAATGGGGAATTGACGAAAATTCAATGGCCTATGACAGTGTGCCCATGACCTTCGAATCCCGACTGACCCGCACCCCCCGTCCATTTGATCCTGATCGTGCAGAGGACGCTATCGGCTATTTGCCCGACACCCCAGCGGGGCTGGTGCCCTTGGTCAAAGGGGCAGGCGGGTGCAGCCCCTATTTGCTCGACCTGATGAAGAAAGAAGCGGCGTGGATCGTGCCTGCCTTTGACGACCCCGAGGCGGCGTTTAAGGGTGTCTTGACCGAGGTCGCAGCACTTTCGGTTGATCAACTGTCTTCTGGCCTGAGGCAAGCGAAACGGCGCGTGGCTCTGCTGACGGGTTTGGCTGATTTGGGTGGGGTATGGCCGCTGGAAACGGTCACCCAAGCGCTTTCTGATTTCGCGGATGCCTCTGTCGATGTGTGTCTAAAGACCCTCGTAGCGCATGAGATTGGGCGCGGGAAAATCCCTGGCCTAACTAATGAGGCCGCTGAAACGGCGGGCGGTATGGTTGCTTTGGCGATGGGCAAGGGCGGCGCGGGAGAGTTGAACTATTCCTCTGACATCGACCTGATTATGCTCTTTGACGAAGAGCGTTTCGATGACAGCAATTACCATGACGCGCGGGCGGCCTTTATCCGTGTGACGCGCAAGATGACCACGCTTTTGTCGGATAACACCGCTGAAGGTTACGTGTTCCGCACCGACCTGCGTTTACGTCCCGATGCCAGCGTCACGCCCGTCTGTATCCCGATGATCGCGGCTGAGCATTATTATGAGTCCGTCGGTCGGACGTGGGAACGTGCCGCTTACATTAAGGCGCGTCCAGCCGCAGGCGATCTTGAAGGCGGGGCGAAGTTTCTTGAAACCCTGCGCCCGTTTGTCTGGCGCAAGCACCTCGATTTTGCGGCAATTCAGGATGCCCATGACATGCGGCTGAAAATCCGTGACCATAAGGGGCTACATGGGGCGCTGAACCTTGATGGGCATAACATCAAACTCGGTCGTGGCGGGATCAGAGAGATCGAGTTCTTCACCCAGACTCGCCAATTGATTGCGGGTGGACGTGATCCGAAGTTGCGGGTGCGCGAAACACGGCGCGGGCTGGAACGGCTTGCGGCAGCGGGGTGGGTGCCTGAGCAAGACGCTGTAACGCTCTATGATCATTATCGTTTCCATCGTGAGGTCGAACACCGCGTTCAGATGATCAACGACCAGCAGACCCATGCTTTGCCAAATTCGGCAGAAGGTTGGGCGCGGCTCGCGGCCTTTATGGATCGCGACGTTGCAGACTTGCGGGCCGAACTGACCCAACGGTGCGAAGAGGTGCACACCCTGACCGAAGGGTTCTTTGCCCCGGGTCAGGCGGCAAATCCCGAGGACGATTTTGGCGCAGAGATGGAAGCCCAGTGGCGCGGCTACCCTGCGTTCCGGTCAGAACGCGCGGTCGATATTTTTAAACGTCTGAAGCCAGAGATTTTCGGTCGCTTGAAAGAGGCGGCAAAGCCCGATGAGGCGCTGTTGCAATTCGACGGGTTCTTGCGCGGATTGCCTGCGGGCGTTCAGCTGTTTTCGCTCTTTGATGCGAACCCGTCGCTGACCCAATTGATCGTGGACATTTGTTCGACGGCGCCTGCGCTGGCGCAATATCTGTCGCGGAACTCTGACGTGTTCGACATGGTGATCGGCGGGTCGTTCTTTGCCCCTTGGCCGGGAGTAGAAGAACTGTCGCGGTTGCTCGCCCGTGCAATGTCCGAGGCACCCGATTATGAGGCGCAGCTGAATATGGCGCGGCGGTTCATGAAGGAATGGCACTTCCGCGTTGGCGTGCATCATCTGCGCGGCTTGATTGATGCCCAAGAAAGCGGGCGCCAATACGCCGAACTGGCTGAGGCCGTGATCGCGGGGCTTTGGCCGCTGGTCGTCGCAGAGTTCAGCGCGAAACATGGCACTCCTCCGGGGCGGGGGGCTGTGGTCCTTGGCATGGGATCGCTCGGGGCTGCGCGGCTCAATGCGGGATCAGACCTCGACCTGATTATGATCTACGATGATCAGGGCGTTGAGATGTCCGACGGGCGGCGCCCTCTTGCGACGCGCCCCTATTACGCCCGCCTGACCCAAGCGCTCTTGACCGCTGTGACTGCACCGATGACAGACGGGCGGCTCTACGAGGTCGACATGCGGCTTCGCCCATCAGGGCGGCAGGGGCCTGTCGCGACGTCGATCACCTCGTTCGACAATTATCAGCGGACAGAGGCGTGGACATGGGAACACCTCGCGCTGACGCGGGCGCGACCTGTTGCGGGGAACATGGAACTGGGCGCAGAGGTCGAGGCACTCCGCCTCGCGGTGCTCAACGAAAAATCGACGGGCCAGACGGTATTGACCGATGTGGCCGATATGCGCCGTCGCATCGCCGAGGCCAAAGCGCCTCAGGGTGATTGGGATGCAAAAATTGGGGCGGGACGGTTGCAGGATGTGGAACTTTGCGCCCAAACAGCGGCCTTGCGAGCGGGGAGTGCAGCACGCACCGTGACCGAACAGATCGCGGCTGGTGTCGCCTCTGGATGGCTGGATGCCGCGGATGAAGCGGCCCTAACACGTTCTGCCGCGCTATTTTGGCAACTGCAGGCAGCGGCTCGACTTCTCACGGGGGGTGTTTTACATCCCGAAGACCTTGGCGAAGGCGGTCGGCGCTTTATCTTGCGGGAGACCGGATGTGCGGACACCGACAGCTTACTTCAGACGATGGAGGCAGCCGCGGCAGAGGCGGATGCGGTTATCACCCGTTTGTTGGATTAGATGGACCATGTCAAAAGACAAACTCGACCCTGTAGGCGTTATTCGCGAGTCCTATAACATCGACGGCATTGGTGCCGACGATTGCCGGACGATTTTCCTTGGCTGGGTTCTCAAGGTGCCTGTCGAAGAGGACACCGATGATTTCGTGCGTCAGCTGCTAGAGCGGCACGCGGACGAGCCAGCAGATCACCCGATGACGGTGACGCTCAAGGCGGCTCTGGAAAAAACAGACCGCCCGGCGCGGCGCGGCGGACGGTCTGCTCGGGTTATCACCCAATAGGGATTAACGGGCGAGCGCGGCGGCCTCTTTGGCCAATGCCTCGATCCCAGCCCAATCGCCAGCTTTGACGAGGTTCGCAGGTGCGACCCACGATCCACCGCAGCACAGCACGTTGGATAGCGACAGGTAGTCGTTGACGTTCTTCATGCTGATGCCACCAGTGGGGCAGAATTTGACCTGCGGGATCGGTGCGCCAATCGCCTTGAGCGCAGGGGCGCCGCCGTTTGCCTCGGCTGGGAAGAACTTCATTACGGTATAGCCGCGCGCATAGAGCTTCATCACATCCGACGGGGTTGCGGTCCCTGGGAGGAGCGGCAGGTCGTTAGCCTCGCACGCGTCCAGCAGTTCGTCGGTCACACCCGGCGACACGCCAAAGGTCGCGCCCGCAGCCTTGGCCGCTTCGACGTCTTTCGCGGTGAGGAGGGTGCCCGCACCAACAACGCCACCCTGAACGGTTGCCATCTCGCGGATGACATCAAGGGCAGAAGGCGTGCGCAGTGTCACTTCGAGCGCAGGCAGACCACCCGCGACGAGGGCGCGAGCGAGATCCGCAGCGGTACTTGCGTCGTCCACGACGAGAACGGGAACAACGGGGGCCAGTTCGCAGATTTTGCGGGCTTCGATGGATGCAGCTTCAGGGGTCATATGTTTAATCCTGTTGAATGAATGGGCGCGGTCAGAGGACGACCGCAGCACCGTCAGAAGCGAGGCCGACATTGCGGCGGAAAACGTCAAAGAGTTCGCGGCCAACGCCGTTGCCATTTGCCGAAAGGTCAGGCGTAGCGGCAGTGCGAGTGGACAGGTCCACGCCGATCACCTCGAGCGTGCCAGCCTTTGCGTCGAGGCGAACAATGTCACCGTCTTGCAGATAGGCGAGCGGACCACCGTTCGCGGCCTCAGGCGAAACGTGGATCGCGGCAGGCACTTTGCCCGACGCGCCCGACATACGGCCATCGGTCACCAGTGCCATTTTATACCCACGGTCTTGCAGAACCGAGAGGGTCGGCGTCAGCGAGTGCAATTCAGGCATCCCGTTCGAGGACGGCCCTTGGAAGCGAACCACAACCACCGTGTCCCCCGTGAACTCGCCGTTCTGAAAGGCTTTTTTCACGTCGGCCTGTTCGTGGAACACGCGGCAAGGGGCTTCGATGATTTGGCGGTCCTCGGCGACGGCAGAAACTTTGATCACCCCACGGCCAAGATTGCCTGTGAGTTGCTGCAACCCACCATGCGCGTTAAACGGCTCTGCCACAGGGCGGAGGATTTTGTCGTTCAGCGTCTCCTTGGGGCCTTCAGCATATTGCACGCGACCGTCTGCCAATTTCGGTTCTTGGGTATAGCGCTCAAGTCCCTTGCCCGCGATCGTGGTCACGTCGTCATGCAACAGACCAGCGTTCAGCAGCTCGGAGATCATGAACTGAAGACCGCCCGTCGCGTGGAAGTGGTTCACGTCAGCGAGGCCGTTTGGATAGACCTTTGCCAAGAGCGGAACCGCTTCGGACAGTTGAGCGAAATCTTCGAGGTCGAGGATGATCCCCGCCGCACGGGCCATCGCAGGCAGGTGCAGAACGAGGTTCGTTGACCCACCCGTTGCCATCAGACCCACGATACCGTTCACAAAGGCGCGTTCATCCAGCACGTCACAGGCGGGCGTAAATTCGTTGCCCAGCGATGTAATCTGCGCCGCACGTTCAACGCCCGCAACAGTGAGTGCATCACGCAATGGCGTGTTCGGGTTCACGAAAGACGAACCGGGGAGGTGGAGGCCCATGAACTCCATCAACATTTGGTTGGTGTTCGCGGTGCCGTAGAAGGTGCAGGTGCCCGGACCGTGGTAAGAGGCCATTTCAGCCTCCATCAGTTTGTCACGGCCCACTTCACCTGTTGCGAATTTCTGGCGGACCTTGGCCTTTTCGTCGTTCGGCAGGCCAGAGGTCATCGGTCCAGCGGGGATGAACACCGCAGGGAGATAGCCAAAAGTCGCCGCAGCCATCACGAGGCCGGGCACGATTTTATCGCAGACGCCAAGGTAAAGCGCGGCATCAAAGGTGTTGTGCGATAGGCCAACGCCAGCAGCCAGCGCGATCACGTCGCGGGAAAAGAGCGACAACTCCATTCCCGTTTGGCCTTGGGTCACGCCATCGCACATCGCAGGCACACCGCCCGCGACCTGCGCCGTCGCGCCGACCTTGCGGGCGATATCGCGGATCATGGCGGGGTAGGTTTCATACGGCTGATGCGCCGAGAGCATATCGTTGTAAGCAGTAATAATGCCGAGGTTCGGGGCGCGGTCGTCAACGAGCGCTGCCTTGTCTTCACCCATCGCAGCATAGGCGTGAGCTTGGTTTCCGCAGGCGAGGTGGGCACGGCGCGGCCCTTGGGCAGCAGCGGCTGACATGTGGTCCAGATAGGTGCTGCGCGTGTTTTCACTGCGCGCGCGGATACGGTCGGTTACCTCGACTAGCGTCCGGTGAAGGGACATTGGATTCTCCTGCGGTCTCTCTCTCGACGGGCCGTTTAGCACAATATGTTAACGCTAACAACTATCATGACAACAGAAAACCCATCGGTGCCGTGAAAGCGAAGTTTCACGAAATCAGACCACTCCCGCCACAGTTGTGCCGCTATTCGAATGGATAGTTAATCAAACCTTAATGGTAGAAGAGTGGCCGAATGGCTGCCGAAGGGACTGAAGATGCGACTTTTGAAAACAGTATTGGCAACTGCACTGGTGTTCTTTGTTGCTGGGTGTGTGAGTGACAATGGTGTAACCCGAAATGCAACGCTAGAGGCGCCGTTGCCGTCTGTGGGTGAGCAGGCTTTGCCGAGCTACACCGTGCGGAACGTTCAGATCATTGTGCCCGAGACACTTTCCGTCTCTGAGGCAAATTCGATTAAGCCTGTAGCCGACATCGTGTGGCGTGGGGATATTGGCGGCACGCGTCACGAACAACTCCGCGTTCTTTTCGAAGAGGCCGCTCGAGATGGTGCGGAACGTCTGCGTGGTCAGGTGCCTGTTGTTGCTGAAATGACGCTGACGCGGTTCCATGGCCTGACCCAGCGTACCCGTTATTCTTATCAGGGCGACTACGACATCAACTTTGTCCTTGTAGTGCGCAATGCCAATACAGGTGACGTGATCGAAGGTCCGCGCAATGTGCGCCTCGTCCTAGATAGCCCGCACCCTGATGATGTGCTGGCGATGGATGCCCGCGGCTATTCCGAGCGGATGTTCGTTAAGGACTACCTTGTTGGCGCGCTTGCACAGGTTCTGACGCACTAACAGCCTTTCCGAGGCAAACGAAACAGAGTAGGAGGGCGGCATGAATATGCCGTCCTCTTTGCCTATTGTGCGCCTCATGCCCAAAGCTGACGCCAGAGCGATCCGCTTTGGCTTCCCGTGGGTTTACTCTAACGACCTCGTCACCGACCGCCGCACCAAGGCGATCGAGGCGGGCGCTATTGCCGAATTGCAGGATGCCGAACGGCAACCGCTCGGCCTTGTGGCGTTTAATCCAGACTCGCGCATTATCGCGCGGATGCTTGATCGTGATACATCGGCGGTGATTGATCAGGCTTGGATTGCGGCGCGCCTGAAAAAGGCGCTCGACCATCGCGAACGTGTTTTTGCGGAACCGTTCTATCGTTTGGTTCATGCTGAGGCTGACGGGTTCCCTGGCGTTGTGATCGACTGTTTCGGTGATACTGTTGTGATGCAGCCGAACGCAGCTTGGGCTGATCGTTTGGTGCCTGAGTTTACAGCGGCTCTCCAAGAGGTCGTTGGCATTAAGACCGTGATCATGAACGGCTCTGGTCGTGCACGCGGCCTCGAAGGTCTGCCTGAGGAAATGAAGGTCGTTGCGGGTGACGCCCCAACAGCGCCGATCCCCGTGCCGATGAACGGTGCGATCTATATGGCAGACGTTATGGGCGGCCAGAAAACGGGCCTGTTCTATGACCAACGCCCGAACCATGCGTTCAATGCTGGTCTTTGCAAGGGCGCTAAAGTGCTCGACGTGTTTTCGCACGTCGGTGGGTTCTCGCTCGCTGCACTTGCTGGCGGCGCAGAGAGTGCGCTGGCGATTGATGGATCAGCTGCGGCGCTATCGCTCGCCGAACAAGGCGCAGAGGCGATGGGTGTGTCGTCGAAATTCGCAACCCGCAAGGGCGATGCGTTTGACGTGCTAGCGGCCTTGGCCGAAGAAGGCGAAACCTTTGACGTGGTCGTCTGTGATCCACCTGCCTTTGCCCCGTCGAAACAGTCGCTTGAGGCTGGCTTGCGGGCTTATGAACGTGTGGCGCGTCTCGCTGCGCCTCTCGTGCGTGAGGGCGGATACCTTGCGCTCTGTTCCTGTTCGCACGCAGCGGACTTGTCGAAATTCCGCAATGCCTCGGCACGTGGGATCGGTCGGGCAGGGCGCTCTGCGCAGATCATCCACACAGGCTATGCAGGTGCCGATCACCCGATGATGCCGCAACTCGCAGAGAGCGGATATCTGAAATCCGTCTTTTTCCGCCTGTGAGAGTTCTGATCGACGCCTGCGTTCTGTTTCCCACGGTCATGCGGGAAGTGGTGCTGGGCGTCGCGGCGCAGGGGCTGTTTGAACCCCGCTGGTCGGATCGCATCCTCGAAGAATGGGCACGCGCAACGCCCAAGCTCGGCGAAGGGGCAGAGGCCATTGCGCGGGGCGAGATCGCGCTGTTGTCCGCACGGTTCCCACGGGCGATTGTCCCTGTCGCGCCCCATGTCGAACAACGGCTGTGGCTCTCGGACGAGAATGACATTCATGTGCTGGCCTCTGCGATTGCGGGGTCGTGTGATGCGATCTTGACGATCAACGCCAAAGATTTCCCGAAACATGTATTGGCCGAAGAGGGGTTGTCGCGTTTGGACCCTGACGGGTTCCTTTATTCCCTCTGGCTCGATCATCCCGCACAAGTCCAAGCGGCAGCAGATGCCGTTCTGGCAGAGGCGCGGCGATTGTCAGCAGAGGATTGGACCATGCGGTCCTTGATGAAAAAAGCGCGGTTGCCCCGTTTGGGGAAAGCGCTGGATTAGGCCCACTTTGCCGTGTTGTCGCGGATGGCGGCAATGCGTTCTTCAGCCTTTGGATGGCTCAATAGCCATGCAGGGATTTGGTTCGCGTGGCCACCAGAGAGCCGTTCGAGTTTCTGAAACAGGCTGATCTGTGGGTCGGCCCCGATCCCCGCCTTGAGCAAGAGCGCGGTCGCATAGGCGTCGGCCTCGTATTCATCACGGCGGGACAGTTTCGCGGCTAAGAGCGACAGGAGCGTATTGACGAGCCACGGCCCGATCACGGGAATAAACCGACCGAGGATCCCCATCAGCAGCATCCGCAGTGCGTTCTGTCCACTGAAATCTATCATCCTGCGGCGCGAATGGCCCAAGGCCACGTGACCCATTTCATGGGCGATCACACTGGCGATCTCTTCGCCCGTGACCTCACCTGTGCGGAACTTTTGCAGGAACCCACGGGTGATGAAAATCCGTCCGTCAGGGGCGGCCAGACCGTTGATCTGGGGGATTTCGTAGACAAAGACCCGCACCCTTGGAATATCGAGAGCCTTGGCCAACCTATCGGTTACAGGTTTCAGCGCAGGATCGGCGAGCTCCGTCGATTTCGCATCCAGCTCGCGCCGCAGACGCCACGACGAGAAATGCCACATAGCGAGGGCATAGAGGATCGGGAGGACGAAAATCAGATAGCGCATGGTGTAAATATGGGAGCCTCACGCGCCGCGACAAGCCTAACCATGTCGATGATGATCGCGCCAGCGTTTCCACAGCCAATGGCCAATGCCTAACGTGAGGACGAGCGCGACCAGAAGGCCCGAGAGGTCAGAGGCAACTTCTGCCGCATAGATGATCTGATCCGCGAACAAGAGGCCGAGGGTGATGTAGATGAAAACCCAAACAGCCTCGCCTGCGGCGCCCCAGATGGTGAACCGCAGACGGTTCATCCCCACGATCCCGCCCGCGACATTGGCATATGGCCCCAGCGGGCTGAGCGCCCAACGGCTAAGGAAAATCGCTATGCCGCCATGTTTGTGGGTGAGATCTTGGGCCTGTTGAAACAGCTTCGCGCGTTTCGGGTGGCTGGTGATCTTATGGCGGATGTGGCGGCCACCATGTTTGCCGATGATATAGCCCGTCTGATCACCCACCATCGCGCCACCAAAGGCCGCAGAGGAGACCGCGAGGTAGCTCAGATCACCCGCGCCGACAAACGCGCCACCCGCCATCATCGCAAGAGAGGCTGGGATCGGTAGGGCGAGGCACGACAGGAAGGTTACAATGAACAAGATCCACGCACCATAAACCGCGACTTGCCCCAAAACCCATTCGGTCACCGCGCGTTCTCCGCCAAAAAGGCCTGAACTTCGGCGATGATTTGGGCCACGGGGACACCGCGCATCTCCGCTATATCTTCGAGCGTTGGTCGGCCTTCGGGTTTTTCGGTAATCCCGATGGCGGTGGCAAGGTCGCGGCTATCCACATGCCAACTGTGCGCTATGAAACCAGGTGTCATCCATTCCGCAGGATCAACGCGTCGATGGGCGGGATCATTCCAAAACAGCATGTCGAGCACGAATTTGACGAGGAAAAACCCCAGCAAAACGACAGCCAGCGCAAAGCCCACAATGGCAATGCGGTGTTTGGTAAAGAAACGGTTTAGCCTGCTCATCCCAGCGCCTTCATGCCGCGTTCGATCCCTTCGAGCGTCATTGGCACCATGCGGTCAGCACCAAATATGTCGCGGATCATTCCGATGGACTGAGTATATCCCCAAAGCCGTTCCGGAACAGGGTTGATCCACAGGTGATTGGGCCACTGATTCCGCGCCCGTTCGAGCCAAACCTGTCCTGCCTCTTCGTTCCAATGTTCATTGGCCCCGCCGCGATAGGCGATTTCATAGGGGGACATCGAGGCGTCACCGACAAAGATGCATTTGTAGTCGGGACCATAGGTGTGCAGAACGTCCCATGTCGGCGTTTGCGCATTCCAACGGCGGGCATTGTCGCGCCAAACGCCTTCGTAGAGACAGTTATGGAAATAGAAATGTTCGAGGTGTTTGAACTCGCTCCGTGCGGCGCTGAAGAGTTCTTCGACCACCTTGATATGCGGGTCCATTGAGCCGCCGATGTCAAAGAACAGCAGCACCTTCACCGCGTTGCGTCGTTCGGGACGGGTCTGCACGTCGAGATAGCCGTGCTCTGCCGTGGCGCGGATCGTACCATCAAGGTCCAATTCATCCGCCGCCCCATCACGCGCCCATTTGCGCAGACGTTTCAGAGCAACCTTAATGTTGCGGGTGCCAAGTTCGACGCTATCGTCGAGGTTCTTGAATTCTCTTTTGTCCCAGACTTTTACGGCGCGTTGGTGGCGTGATTTGTCCTGACCAATACGGACGCCTTCGGGGTTGTAGCCATAGGCTCCAAAGGGCGACGTGCCCGCTGTGCCGACCCACTTCGATCCACCCTGATGGCGGCCTTTTTGTTCTTCGAGCCGCTGTTTCAGCGTCTCCATCAGCTTTTCAAACCCACCGAGCGATTGGATTTCGGCTTTTTCCTCTTCGCTCAGCGTCTTTTCCGCGAGCTTGCGGAGCCACTCTTCGGGAAGGTCCATCGCCTCGACCATATCGTCGAAACTGATGCTCTCTAGCCCTTCAAAACTGGCTGCAAAAGCGCGGTCGAATTTGTCGAGGTGGCGTTCGTCTTTTACCAGCGCAGCTCGGGCGAGGTAGTAAAACGCATCCACGTCATATGTGGCGATCCCTGCGGCAAGCCCGTCGAGGAACGACAGAAACTCCCGCAACGAGACCGGCACGCCGCCTTTCCGAAGGGTTTCGAAAAACGGCAGAAACATCGATTATGGCCGATAGCTGCGGTCGATCCCGATCATGATGAACAGCGCGATCGTGCCGAGGATCAGCGCATAAACCGCAGCCCATTGCAGGATGTCGAGGGCGGATCCGCCCCGTAGCTTTGCCCGTAGGCCCCCGAAAATGGCACCGAGAAGCAGGCCGAAAATGGGGATAAGCATGGGGCGTTTCTCCTTATCTTGGATCGAGTGCGGCAACCTCGCGCAATCGGGTCCTGACATTTTGATCAGAGCCAAATCCATACCGCGCCCACGCAAGACTGTCCATGCGGGTTTGGGACGCCTCTGACGCACGACCGAGGTTGTCCAGAGCTTCTGCTTTGAACATCATGAGAGTCGCAAGTAGGGCCGCGTTTTCATGGGCGGCGGCAATAGGGATCGCTTCGTTCGTGATCTGCAGGGTCTGGATGTTGTCCCCTTCAGAAAGAGAGAACGCCGCGAGCTGCACCGCCACATGGGCGCGTTGCAAACGGGTTTCGGCGCTGGCGCGATAGGCGCGGTCTGCTGCCTCGAACGCGGCACGGGCGAGGGCAGGGTCGCGCCCGACTTGCAGGCGACCATAAACGAAATTGGCAAAGCCTTCGCGGGTGTTCGACCATCCATAGCTGCGCGCAAGGTTCACAGCGCGCTCTGCCGCGGCGGTTCGTCCACCAGCGGGTGTTCCAGAGGACAGCGCCGTTTCCATCGCGTCAATCCAATCGCGGGACGTGTCGTTGACGGGCCGACCGTCGCTGCGTTCACCGGCGGGGTTCAACCGAGCCAGAATAGCGGGCAGGCGCGCGGCGACTTCACCGCGGGTCATGCCGTTGCGCAGTTCGGGCGAATAATAGGCCTTGAGCATCAGCATATCAAAGCTGGTCAGCACCGCATGCATGTTATCGTCGTTAAAGATCGAATCCGGCAGGCGGTAGAGATCGTTGAGCGGGCCGATGGCTTGGGCTAGTTCTTCGTGCAGGCAGTCGCGGATTTCCTGTGGGGCCACATCAGCAGGTACAAAGACGGTCGCGCGGTCACGGCGTTCCAGAGTGGTCCAATCGACTTGCGGCGTGCGGCGCACTTGTTTGAACTCTTCCCAACTCGATACGCGGGGCACCACGAAACAAGCGGCGCGTGGGACGGCGCGGGTTAGCTCGGCCCGAGGAATGGCTTGGATTGTGATGGCGGCCTCTGGCGCACCTGTGAGGAAAATGTCGATGCCCGCCTCGTTTTGCATCCGCGCCAAAAGCGCGCGCAAATCGGTGACGAGGGTCGCATTGGCGGGGCCAGTGACACGCACCGAAATTGGGCCTTCGAACCGTGTGAGCGTCGCAATCGGGCGACCGCTCTCCATCCGGAACGAGAGGTCGAGGAAATCGCGCAGCAGTTCGCTGTTCGGGCGGGTCGGCAAAGAGACGTTGTTATTCGCAAAGGTCCGCATCGGCGGCAGGTGATCCTCCATGCTCAGCGCACGGGTCGGTTCAAACGTCTGCGGCATCGGTGTGCAGGCGGTTAGCGTTGTCACGGCCATAAGGTAGGCAGCTCTCATAGCAGGCCTCCTTTGGGCAGACAGGTCGCATTGGCGCCCAGTAGGGTGGCGCCAATTGTTTGTAACAGTCCAGACAGGCGCGATTGCGCGGTCTGGTGATCTTTAACGGTCCACAGCCTAGCCCGATCCGCAACCATTGCGGGGGGGGACTGGCGGCATTCGACCGGCATTTTTGCCTTGGTCAAAGTGCTCTCCTCAATTTACCCACAACCCTAACCTGCCGAAGGAGTGGGGCCGCATTCAGATCGCAAAGGGGTTTTACCAAGGCGAGCCTCACGCAACACGACAACTAAAAGGCGTCGTGCTGCCACAAATCACGCGAAAAATGGCAATTGTTTACCAATTTGGCGAAATCGTGTCGCAGCCGCGCCACTATCGTAGTGCGTGGCAACAATCGTGCCGCTAGATGTTGAATCGAGGCCTTAGCGCGCCCGACGCGCCATAAAGGCGAGTCGTTCGAAAAGATGAACGTCCTGTTCATTTTTCAGCAGCGCGCCGTGCAGTTTCGGCAGCGCATTGCCCGAATCCTGTCGCAGATCCTCGGCGCTGAGGTCTTCGGCGAGGAGGAGTTTCAGCCAGTCGAGCACTTCAGAGGTTGATGGCTTCTTTTTCAACCCAGGGGTTTCGCGCACTTCAAAGAAGCGGGTGAGGGCTGTCGACAAAAGGTCGGCTTTGATATTGGGGTGATGGACCGCGATGATCTGGCGCAGCGTGTCGGCATCGGGGAAACGAATGTAGTGAAAGAAACAACGGCGCAGAAACGCGTCGGGCAGTTCCTTTTCATTGTTCGAGGTGATGATGACGATCGGGCGGTTGGTGGCGCGGATCGTTTCGCCCGTCTCATAGACATGGAACTCCATCCGATCGAGTTCTTGCAACAGGTCGTTCGGAAATTCGATGTCGGCCTTATCGACCTCATCAATCAAAAGGACGACCTTTTCATCGGCCTCAAACGCCTGCCAGAGCTTACCTTTTTTGATGTAGTTCTTCACATCGTGAACACGTTCGTCGCCCAACTGGCTGTCCCGTAGACGGCTTACCGCGTCATATTCATAAAGACCCTGTTGCGCCTTGGTGGTCGATTTGATGTTCCATTCGATCATCCGCAGACCTAGCGCCGCAGCGACCTGACGAGCCAGTTCCGTTTTACCCGTTCCCGGTTCCCCCTTGACCAAGAGCGGACGTTCCAGCGTGACCGCGGCATTCACCGCAACCTTAAGATCGTCGCCAGCCACATAAGAATCGGTTCCGTTGAACTGCATTGTCGTCCGTCCCTTCAAAGTCGTGTGACAGTATCACGACGAAAACGACCTGCAACCATTGACGAAATTACCATTTTCGGGCGTGACACTCCTGTACTGAGAGAGTAAAGGAGGGCGCGAGTTAGAGGGAGTGGCTGATGGCCGATGAACCCAACACGACGGCCGACAGCGCGATTAAGGGTAGTTCGATGAAAGCCGAGAATTTTCTTCCGGAAGATTACCGTCCCGCCGAGGACGAACCGTTTATGAACGAGCGTCAGCTCGAGTATTTTCGTCGTAAATTGATTGCGTGGAAAAACGATATCCTCGAAGAAAGCCGTGACACGATCACTGGCATGAAAGAGGGCACACGGAACATTCCAGACATTGCTGACCGCGCGTCTGAAGAAACCGACCGTGCGCTGGAACTGCGCACCCGTGACCGTGAGCGCAAGCTGGTGTCGAAAATCGACGCTGCGATCCGTCGGATTGACAACGGCGAATACGGCTACTGTGAAATGACCGGCGAACCGATCAGCCTCAAACGTCTGGATGCGCGTCCGATCGCGACCATGACGCTCGAAGCACAAGAACGCCACGAGCGCCGCGAAAAAGTTCACCGCGACGACTAAGGCATGACCACCGGCGCAAATTCCGGCCGGCGGGTCGTTATCATTGGGGGCGGCATCGCGGGTCTCGCGGCCGCCCTTTGCTTTGCCCGCACGGGGGCAGAGGTTCAGGTTTTCGAACAGGCCGACGAATTGCGCGAAGTGGGCGCAGGGTTGCAGATCACGCCCAATGGCGGCGCTGTTCTCGCGGCCTTGGGTCTGGGCGCGATTGCCGATCAGCGCAGCATTTCCGCCTCAGCCTTATTGCCGATGGATGCGATGACCGGCGAGGTGATCGGGCGGTTTGATCTCTCGCGACTCCCCGGTCAGCCCTATCGATTTTTCCACCGTGCTGATTTGTTGGACCTTTTGGCCGAAGGCTGCGAACGGGCTAAAGTCAAAATCACCTTGGACGCTAAGGCGGTCGAGGTTGGTGAGACCCATGTTCGGTTTTCCAACGGCGATACAGCAGAGGGCGATCTGATCGTCGGTGCCGATGGTCTTCATTCCGTGGTGCGTCCGATCCTGAACGGTGAGGATAAGCCGTTTTTCACCGGGCAGGTCGCGTGGCGGTCTGTGGTCAAGTTGCCGTCATCCCAGCCCGAGGTAAAGATCTGGATGGGAGCGGGCAAACACGTCGTGACCTATCCACTGGTGGGCGGCCGCATGAATATCGTCGCCGTGCAAGAGCGCAAGGAATGGGCCGCTGAGGGCTGGAACTTCTTTGACGAACCTGACGTGCTGCGCGAGGTTTTTTCCGATTGTCACCAGAGTCTCTTTGATCTCTTTGACCAGATGCAGACCGTACGTCGCTGGGGTCTGTTCCGTCATCCCGTGGCCAAGGTCTGGCACGATCACAGTCGTGCGATATTAGGCGATGCTGCGCATCCGACGTTGCCGTTCATGGCGCAGGGTGCAAACCTTGCGCTAGAGGATGCCTTTGTCATGGCGCGTTGTCTGGACGATGATCCGTCCGTTCATTTCGGCCTCAAGGCGTATCAAGCGGAACGGCGGTCGCGGGTCAATCGTGCGATTGAGGCGGCGAACCGCAATGCGGTGAACTACCACCTTACAGGGATCAAACGCCGCGTGGCTCATGCGGGTCTGCGGACTATGGCGCAACTCACACCGAACCTGTTTTTGGGGCGGTATGACTGGCTCTATAACTACGATGTGACGGCTTAGGCGTCCAATTCGAGCCAGACAGGAACGTGGTCGCTGGGTTTATCCTTGGCCCGTTCGTCTTTCTGAATGTAGCAATCGACCATGAGGTCTGCGCACTGCGGTGTCATCAAGAAGTGGTCAATGCGGATGCCGTCATCGCGGTTCCATGCACCCGCCTGATAATCCCAGAAACTATAGTGGCCGCCGCCAATGGTGCGGGCGCGGAAGGCTTCGGTAAAGCCGAGGTTCAGGATACGGCGAAACGCGGCGCGGCTCTCTGGGCGGTAGAGCGCGTCTTCGGTCCATGCCTCTGGGCGCTTTGCGTCCTCGGCCTGCGGGATGATGTTGTAATCACCCGCCATGAACGCGGGCATCTCATCCGCCATCAGTGCTTGCGCACGGGCGTAGAGGCGTTCCATCCATGCGAGTTTGTAGTCGAATTTGGGACCTGGTGCGGGGTTACCGTTGGGCAGGTAGAGGCCACAAATACGGACGGCTTCTTTGTCGCCAATCACGGTCGCCTCGATCCAGCGGGCCTGTTCGTCGCTGTCATCGCCGGGCAGACCGCGGGTCACATCCTCGAGCGGGAGGCGGGACAGGATCGCGACGCCGTTAAAGCTCTTTTGTCCATGGGTTTCAACGCGGTAGCCCATGTCCTCAAAATGTTCGCGGGGGAAGTTTTCGTCGACTGATTTTATCTCTTGCAAGATCGCAACGTCGGGTTTGCTCTCTTCCAGCCATTCAGTCAGCCGTTCAAAACGCGCTTTGATCCCGTTGATATTGAACGTCGCGATTTTCATGGGCTGCCTCCTGCGTTGCGCCTGTTGTCCCCGCTAGAGCCTTCAGGCGCAAGGGCTTTGTCACATGGAAAACGAGGTTCCGCAGCCACACGACGAGGCCGCATTGGGGTTGTCGATGGCAAAGCGGGCACCGATCAGTTCTTCGGTAAAGTCGATGGTGGCACCAGCGAGGAACGGCAACGACGTCGGGTCGATCACGACTTTTTCACCAGCCCCCTCAAGGATCAGGTCATCCGCCGCAGGTTCATCCAATTCGATCTGATATTGAAACCCAGAACAGCCGCCGCCTTCAACCGCGATGCGCAGGGCCTTGCCCTGATCAGCCGCGCCGATTTCGGCCAGTCGTTCAAAGGCACGTTGGGTCACGTTGGGCGGGAGGTTGAGCATTTTCAGGCCTATAAGTTGCAGCGTGTTTCAAATATAGAGATCCTAGGCAGACACAACAAGGCAGGGCAGATCACATGAGTGCGCCTTTTGCGACAGATCCGACGAAAACACGCGGACGTCTTTACCCCGAAGAAGAGAGCCATTTCCGCTCCCCGTTCCAGCGGGACCGTGACCGCATCATCCATGCGAGCGCGTTTCGGCGGCTGAAACACAAGACGCAGGTCTTTATCGAACACGAAGGCGATTATTTCCGCACCCGTTTGACCCACTCAATCGAGGTGGCGCAGGTCGGACGGACGATCGCGGGCACCTTGGGTCTGAACCAGGAGCTGACAGAGGCGGTCGCGCTCGCGCATGATCTCGGCCACCCGCCGTTCGGTCACACGGGCGAGGATGCGCTGCACGAGTTAATGGCCCCCTACGGTGGGTTTGACCATAACGCGCAGGCCATTCGGATCGTTACAAGTCTGGAACGTCACTATGCGGAATGGGACGGTCTGAACCTGACTTGGGAAACGCTTGAGGGGATCGCGAAACACAACGGGCCTGTTGAGGGCGACGTTCCGTGGGCGCTCCAGCAATATAACGCGCTGCATGACCTCGAACTCCACACCCATGCGAGCGCTGAGGCGCAGGTTGCGGCGCTGTCAGATGACATTGCCTACAACAACCATGACTTGCACGATGGTCTGCGGGCAGAGCTGTTCAGCACCGATGAATTGGCGGACCTTCCGATCCTTCATGACTGCTGGGCAGAGGTCGATAAAAAGTATCCGGGCCTCAACTATTACCGCCGCCGTCACGAAGCCCTGCGCCGTTTCTTTGGCATTTTGGTCGAGGACGTGATCGCGGTCAGTCAGCGCAATCTGGCAGAACTCGATGCTCATTCGGTCGAGGACGTGCGCCATGCTGGACGGATGATGATTCAGTTCTCTCCCGCCCTGTGGGAAGATTTAAAAGTGATCCGTAAGTTTCTGTTTACACGCATGTATCGCCACCCAAGCGTGGTTGAAATGCGCCGCCATGTCACCGCCGCCGTCAAGGATTTGTTCCCGCTCTTTATGGCGGACCCGACCCATCTGCCGAAGCAATGGCGGAAGGATTTAGAGAATGTCGGTTCAGAGACGGACCTTGCCCGCATCGTCTGCGACTATATCTCAGGTATGACAGACCGCTTTGCCATTCAGGAACATGCGCGTCTGACCGGATCGGATATAATCGAGAGGACGCGCGTTACAAATGTCGGTTGAAGGGACAGTGGGGCAGATGGCCCCAGTGATGGCGTTCGCACTCGTTGGCGCCTTGGGGGTCGGATCACAATGGTTGGCGTGGCGGCTACGAATGCCAGCAATTGTTCTGATGCTGCTCGCTGGGATCATCGTCGGCCCCGTATTGGGCATCTTTGATCCGTCCCGCGATATTGGCGCGCTCCTCTCACCCATGATCGCGATTGCGGTTGCAATTATCTTGTTCGAAGGCGGTTTGACGTTAGAACGCCACTCTCTGTCGGACGCGGCCAAAGGTGTGCGGCGACTGGTTTTTGTCGGTGCGCCAATGGGCTGGATCACTTCTGCGGCGGCCTTGCATTATGCGGCGGGACTGTCGTGGGAAACCTCTGCCGTTTTTGGCGGGATCATGATCGTTACTGGCCCCACCGTCATCGCGCCTTTACTGCGGCAGGCACGACTGTCGAAACGGCCTGCGAACCTCCTCCAGTGGGAAGCGATCCTAAACGACCCCATCGGCGCATTGGCCGCCGTTCTCGCGTTCGAAGTCGTCGTGGTTGCGCGGACCGCATCGGACGGCGGGGCCGCGACATTCGAGTTCATCACGGGCATTGGGATAGCCACGGCCTTGGGCCTCTTGGCAGGCTGGGGCGTGTCGAAATCGTTTAAACGGGCGTGGGTGCCCGAATACATGAAGGTCCCCGTGATCTTTACCGTGCTGTTGGCCGTTTTTGCGATCGCAGACACGGTTCTTCACGAAAGCGGGCTGTTGACGGTCACGATCATGGGTATCTGGATCGCCAATGCCAAACTGCCGTCTTACGTTGAGCTGCGCCGTTTCAAAGAGCACGCGACGGTTCTACTGGTGTCGGGCGTCTTTATCCTGCTCGCGGCGAACCTCGACTTTGCGGCGCTTGGGCGGCTTGATTGGCATGCGGGGCTGTTTGTAGTGGCGGTAATTTTGATCGCGCGACCTGTGGCCGTGCTTACCTCATTAGCCTTCACGGATGTGCCGTGGCGGGAACGTGTGTTGGTCGCCTTCACTGGACCGCGTGGCGTGGTGCTGGTCGCGGTCGCGGGGCTGTTCGGGGATCGCCTTGCGCAGATCGGGGTTGAGGATGGCGCGGTGGTTGCACCGCTCGCCTTTGTCCTCGTCGCGACGAGCGTGGTTCTTCACGGCTTTACGCTAGCGCCTTTTGCGCGGTTCCTTGGGCTGACGGGCGGCGAACGTCCGGGGGTTATTATCGCGGGCGGATCGCGTTGGGCGACGGGGCTTGCTGAGGCGTTGAAAAAGGCAGATGTGCGGGCGCTGATCACTGACCCTAACCACATCCATTTACGTCATGCGCGATCCGCTGGCGTGCCCACGTTTACAGGTGATATCCTGTCAGAGGCTGCAGAGGATCGTTTGGAATGGGTGGGCTATCAGACGATCATCGCGGCGACCGACAACGATGCGTATAACACCCTTGTCGCGACCGACCTTGGCCCTGAATTCGGGCGGGATCGGGTCTATCAGGTGCAGCGCGAAAAGAGCGACAGTTCGCGGCACGCCTTACCCAATAGTTTGGGCGGCAAACCCTTTGGCCCTGAAAAGACCATGCGCGATCTAGAGACGATGATGCGCGACGGGTGGCTGTTCCGTGTCACCCGTTTGACCGAAGAATTCACTGCCGATCATTGGCGCGAAAAGCGGCCTGATGCGGTGTTGATCGCGCGGGTCAGTGCGTCGGGGGATATTAGGTTCATTCGCCGCGATGATCAGATCAAGGGTGCGCCAGATGTGCAGATCATCTCAATGTTGCCGCCCGGTAGTCTAGAGAGCGAAGCATCCAAAGTGCGCCCGAACCTGCCCGACGATTTACCTGCGTGAACTAAACAGGCGCGGGGCAAAAAGGCCCAAGAGGATCACCACGACCAGAACCGCGGACCCAATGCTCGACGTGAGATGGAGAACGGGGAACTCATCGGTGGAGTCTGGCATGTGCCGCATCCCGCCTCGTTGCCCAATGGTCATCATCGGGAGGTAGGTCAGCAAGAGTGCAGATCCGAGTGCGCCAGAGTGGACCCACAGGCACCACTGCGGACCCTGAGGTAGCTTCCATCGAAACCAAGCGGCAAAAAACGCAAAGAGCATCAGACCGTGCTGAGCAAGATGGTTGTTGGCGATGAAATAATAGCTGCGCCCGAGGTACATATCGTCCGCCAGAGTCGACACGAGGTCAAAGGCCATGCCTGTGATCAGAACCAACCCGATGCCGACAGTCAGGTGTGGTTCGTCAGGACGCATCGGGTCGATCATGACAATCGCGAGGATTGCCAAAAGAATGACCTCGGGCACGATAAAGAGCGACAATCCAATGTCAGCGCCCGTGTGCAAACGGAAGAAGTTAAAGAGACCAAAGGTCATTAGGGTAATGACCGCAAGGAGGGCCGAGCCGAGCTTGTAGGGTTTCGATGTGCAGACGTTAGAGGCGCTCGCGAGGATGGTGAGTGTGAGAGCCGTCATCCGAAAGTAATCTTCGGAGAGGAACATGGCCCCAGCGGAGAAGTCTTTGATCTCTGCATAATGTTCCAGACGAAGCGGATAAATCGGGAAACTAGTAGGCCATAGCATCGCCCCTGTTTCCCACAGCGCGAGCAGCAATTGAATGAGCGCGATGATAAGCGCCGTATTGCCCCACAGTTTGCCGAGCGGTGCGCCGCGCATACCTGCGGAGAAGGCAAGGAATGAAGCCGACAGAAGGAAGAGCGTTGTCGCAAAGAGCCCGTGGACGTGGCTGATATTCTCATAGGCAGCTTTTACATCGGGTTCGCCAATCCAGCGAGTAAAGGCCATAATCCCGGGGAACGCGAGTTCGATCCTGATGTAGGACACTAACCCGAGGGTGATTAAACCAACAAAAGCAATGAGCGAAACAGTAAAACGTATCATGCTGAATCATCGCTCTACTGGATAGGGTTGGCAAGTGGTAAGATCGCTTGACCGTTGACCTTAGCGCATTGCGTGGTAAACCCGCCTCGAACCCGAGAAAGACGATAAAATGAACCTGTTTTCCGATATCCGTGCGCTTGTCATTGATTGCCTCGATACCCTCGTGACCGACGGCGTGCTGCCTGCTGGTCTCGACTTTGCCAACGTTGCGGTCGAACCGCCGCGTGATGCGCTGCATGGGGACATGGCGACGAACGCCGCGATGGTATTGGCAAAACCTGCTGGTAAGAACCCACGCGAGATTGCGACGGCTCTTGTTGAAAAGCTGCTCGCGGATCCGCGGATCGAGAGTGCTGATGTGGCTGGTCCGGGGTTCCTGAACATGCGTCTGGCGGCTGCGGTTTGGCCGCAGATTGTGTCGGCGGCTCTGACCGATGCGACCTATGGTCAGTCGGCTTTGGGTAAGGGCATTAAGGTAAACGTCGAATACGTGTCGGCCAACCCAACAGGTCCAATGCACGTCGGTCACACTCGTGGCGCGGTGTTTGGTGACGCGCTAGCGTCGCTCTTGGCCTATGCGGGCTACGACGTGACCCGCGAATATTACATCAACGACGGTGGTGCACAGGTCGATGTTCTAGCGCGCTCTGCCTTTGAACGTTACCGCGAGGCGAACGGCCAAGAGCCGCATATCGCCGAAGGTCTTTACCCCGGTGACTACCTGATCCCCGTTGGTCAGGCGCTGAAAGAGAAATACGGCGACAGCCTGCTCGGTCAGCCCGAAGAAGTGTGGCTCGCCGATATCCGTGAATTCGCGACCGCCGCGATGATGGACATGATCCGCGACGACCTTGCTCTGCTCGGCGTGAAAATGGATGTGTTCTCGTCCGAAAAGGCGCTCTACGGCACAGGCAAAATCGAAGGCGCGATTGATCAGTTGCGCGGTGATGGCCTGATCTATGAAGGCGTTCTGGACCCCCCCAAGGGCAAACTGCCCGAGGATTGGGAGCCGCGCGAACAGACCCTCTTTAAATCGTCCGACTTTGGCGACGACGTTGATCGTCCGGTTAAGAAATCGGACGGCGCGTGGACCTATTTCGCACCCGATATCGCCTATCACTACGACAAGGTGCAGCGCGGCTTTGATCAGTTGATCGACGTCTTTGGTGCCGACCATGGTGGCTATGTGAAACGGATGAAGGCGGCTGTTGCGGCGCTCTCTGGCAATCGCGTGCCGCTGGACATCAAACTCATCCAGTTGGTGAAGCTCTTCAAAAACGGCGAGCCGTTCAAGATGTCGAAACGGGCAGGGACCTTTGTGACCCTGCGCGACGTGGTTGAACAAGCGGGCGCTGACGTGACCCGTTTCCACATGCTGACCCGCAAGAACGACGCGCCGTTGGACTTTGACTTTGATAAGGTGCTGGAACAGTCGAAAGACAACCCAGTGTTCTACGTTCAATACGCCAACGCGCGGATTAACTCTGTTGTGCGGAAAGCGACCGAGGCGGGCGTTGATGTGTCAGACGCCGCGCTTCAGGGTGCTGACCTGACCAAGATTGGCCACGAGGCTGAGGTGACGCTGATCAAAAAGCTCGCTGAATGGCCGCGTCTCGTTGAAATCGCAGCCAAAGGTCATGAGCCGCACCGGATCGCGTTTTACCTCTATGAACTGGCTTCTGACTTCCACGGCCTGTGGAACAAGGGCAACGAAGATACCTCATTGCGGTTCTTCCAAGAGGGCGATGTTGCAACATCCCAAGCGAAAATCGCACTGATCAAGTCCGTAGCGGTTGTCATATCGCACGGATTGGGTATTTTGGGCGTCAAACCGGCAGAAGAGATGCGCTAAAGCGTCCGATTGTCGGCAAAGCAGGCAACCAAAATGGATCGTCGGGGCAGACGGAAACCCGACGGCGATGAGGCAACGATGGCAGCGTACTCAGACATGAACGCCCCGCAAAACGGGCGTGCACTCGATACGGGTAAACTCGTGAACGTCGCTGGGGGATTGGTGTCCCTCGGTCTCGTTATTGGTATTGGTGTATGGGGCTACAAGCTCGTGATGCGCGATGTGACGGGTGTTCCTGTGGTGCGGGCGATGGAAGGTGCGATGCGCACCGCGCCCAGCAATCCCGGTGGTGATATCGCTGATCATGTTGGTCTATCGGTCAATGCTGTTGCTGCACTGGGTGGTGCCGCTGCGCCCGAGGATGCAGAAACCCTGATGCTTGCGCCGCAGATGGCGGCACTCCCTGCCGAAGATTTGGTTATTATGCCCACCGCCGAAGCGGGCGAAGTGATCCCTGACGGTGTCGATACCCGCGCACCTGCGCCCGAAGCTGACGCTGTTGGTGTACCAAGCGTTGCTGTGACTGACCTCTCTGCCAGCGGTATCCAACCGTTGAGTGCTGACGACATCCTCGCGATGGCAGATCAATTGGCTGCGGGTGCGACACCGATGGAAGCTGTCGATACATCTGCCGTGCCGCCCGTTGAAACTGCGATCAATGGCGTATCCTCTGCGGTAATCGCTGACATCATTCCTGCCTCTGTCCCCGGTGTGTCGCGGTCACCGCGTCCGATGGCACGTCCCGAAGGTCTGAACCCAATTGCGGCGGCGCTGGCCGCGGCAGCGGCGGCACCTGTTGCTGCACCGCGCACTGTGGCGACGGATGCGACTGTGACCACCACTGCGATCCCCGTTGGCACGAACCTTGTTCAGCTTGGTGCTTATGACTCGGTTGAGATTGCAGCCCGCGAGTGGGTCCGTTTTAACGACCGTTTCCCTGATTTCATGGCGAACAAAGACCGCGTGATCCAACAGGCCGAACGTGGTGGTCGGACGTTCTTCCGCCTGCGGGCGATGAACTTTGCTGACCTGTCGGATGCTCGTCGGTTCTGTGCGGCTCTGACCGCTGAAGGCACAGACTGCGTACCTGTCGTGGTGCGCTAAGTGGCGCATGGGGCGTTTATCCTCGCACCTGAGGGGGGCGAGGTAACGGATTGGGAACGCGGGTTTTTCAAGGATGCGGACCCTTGGGCCTTTATCCTCTTTGCCCGCAATATCGACACGCCAGACCAACTTCGACGTCTGACGAATGACCTGCGGGATACCGTGGGTCGCGATGCTCTTGTCCTGATTGATCAAGAGGGCGGACGCGTACAGCGGATGCGCAGCCCGCATTGGCGCGAATGGTTGCCGCCATTGGATCAGGCAGAAACGGCGCAGGATGCGGCGCGGGCGTTTTGGCTGCGCTATCGGATTATCGCCGCTGAACTACGCGCTGTCGGAATCGACGCGAATTGTGCGCCGACCTGTGATGTAGCACAGCCTGACACACATCCATTCTTGCGCAATCGTTGCCTCGGCACCGATGCCGCGACGGTCATCGCCAATGCGCGGGCCAGCGCAGAGGGGCATCTAGAAGGGGGCGTTTTGCCGATCCTCAAACACATGCCCGGACATGGGCGCGGGAAGGTGGACAGCCACCTTGGCCTGCCTGTCGCGGATGTTGCTTTGGACGAAGCCGCCATCAATGACTTTGCCCCGTTTCGGGCGCTGAACGATCTGCCCTTGGGCATGTCAGCGCATATCGTTTACCCCGCGATGGGCGAGCGACCCGCGACGCAAAACCCTGATATGATCCGCCTGATCCGCGAGGATATCGGGTTCAACGGCCTTCTCATGACCGACGATATTTCGATGGAGGCTCTCAATGGCACCGTCGATCATCGTGGGCTGGTGTCGTTGCAAGCAGGCTGCGATGTGGTGCTCCACTGTAATGGTGAAGCCGCAGAGATGGAGGCAATCGCCAAAACCTGTGGTCAAATGTCAGAGGCGGCAATGACCCGCGCAGAGGCGGCGATGGCCTGTCGGAAAACGCCAGAACCCGTTGACATCGAAGCGATTGAAGCCGAACTTAACGCGCTATTAGCGTAGGGACGGCATGGCCGAACAGCAGCAGTTATTCAACACCGACCGCGTGAGCGTGTCAGAGCGCCTTGCCGCCGAGGCGCTGGTTGTTGACGTGGGCGCGTTCGAGGGGCCGCTCGACCTCTTGCTGACGCTTGCGCGGACGCAAAAGGTCGACCTTCTGCAGATTTCGATGGTCGCGCTGGCAGAGCAGTATCTGGCCTTTGTAGAAAAGGCCAAGGAACTGCGGCTCGAACTGGCGGCGGATTATCTTGTGATGGCGGCGTGGCTGGCATTCCTGAAATCACGCCTCTTGCTGCCCCCAGATCCGACCGAAGAAGGCCCATCGGGTGAAGAGCTCGCCGCGCACCTCGCGTTCCAGCTGGAACGGCTAGAGGCGATGCGGACCGCTGCGGCAAACCTCATGGCGCGGGACCAAAAGGGCCGTGATTTCTTTGCTCGCGGTATCCCAGAGGATGTCGAACGTGTGCGGTCGGTGCGTTATACGGCGACGCTTTTGGACCTCATGCAGGGCTATGCGCGGATCAGGACCAAGGACGAATTCCGTCCCTTTGTCTTTGACCGCGAACACATCGACACGATGGAGCGCGCGTTAGAGCGGATGAAGCCGCTGATTGGCTACGCGAAAGAATGGACCGATCTGGTGATGTATATGCCAGATGGCTGGCAGGGCGACAGTATGCGGACACGTTCCGCCACGGCTGCGACCTTTGCCGCAACGCTGGAATTGGTCAAAGAAGGCAAGATCGAATTGCGGCAGGGCGAAACCTTTGCCCCGATCCAGATCCGTAGGAGAGCGCCACGCGATGGTTGACGAAACTGAAGCCACACACCGCGATATCGAGACCGAAGAGGCAGAGATCAGCCTCTTTGACGCGCCGCCGATTGGTGAACAAGAGCGCATGGTCGAAGCGATCCTCTTTGCCAGCTCTGAACCCGTCACGATCCGTGAGCTGGAAGGACGGATGCCGCATGGCTGCGATCCCGCCGAGGCCATCGCCCACCTGCGCAAACGCTACGAGGGGCGGGGCGTCCGTCTTGTGCGGGTCGGGGAGACATGGGCGCTGCGCACTGCGCCTGACCTAGGCTATCTAATGCAGAAAGAAACGATCGAAGTGCGGAAGATGTCCCGAGCGGCGATCGAAACGCTGGCGATCATTGCCTACCACCAGCCCGTCACACGCGCCGAGATCGAAGAAATCCGTGGCGTGTCCGTATCGCGCGGAACAATCGACCAGTTGATCGAGATGGAGTGGATCCGCTTTGGCCGCCGCAAGATGACACCGGGTCGACCTGTCACCTTTGTGGTGACACAAGAGTTCCTCGACCACTTTGGGCTAGAGAGCGCGCGCGACCTGCCTGGGCTCAAAGAACTGCGGTCTGCGGGCCTATTGGATAACCGTCCGCCGCCAGGAATGGGGCAACTGTCTGGTGAGGATGACGAGGATGATGATCAGGGCGATCTGTTCATCGAAGAGTGATGTCGTGCGCCTTTGGGTTGTGATAGGCTGTCCCTGAGGCAGCAAAGGATCAGCAATGAACCAAGATCAAATGATGCGGACGGTGATGCGCCTGTTGATGCGCGTCCTACGTCAACGCGGCGTGTTTCAACGGCTCTGGGCAAAGGTCACGGGCAATCGCAATGACACGCCAGATGCACGGGCGCGTTCCCGTCAGATCGGTGAGATGACAGGGCGGATTGGCAAAGCCACGCGGGTCATTCGCGGTATTTCGCGGTTCCGCTAAAGGGTGAGGTCGCGGGGCGCTGCCCCGCACCCCGGGATATTTTCAGCACAAAGGCATCAGGCTTCTTCGTGCAATTTTTTCCATGCATTCAGGCCGCCGCCGATGAATTTTGCATTGGAATAGCCCATGTCACGCAGGCTTGCCGCTGAGAGAGCGCCACGGTTGTAGGCGTTGCAGTAGCAAAGAATGGTGGCGTCGAGGTCGGTGATGATACCTTCGACGTTCATCTCCAGCTTGCCGCGGCTGATGTTGATCGAGCCGGGGATATGGGTTTTGGCATGTTCGTCGGGATCGCGGATGTCGAGCGCGATGGCACCGCCGGCGATCAGGGCATCAACGTCTTCGGGGGCGACTTCGTCCACGCGGGCGCGAGCGGCGTCGGACATGGCTTGGAATTTTTCGGTATAGGCCATTAGGGGCTCCTTTGGTTGCAGCCCCTTATTCATATATTCAAATTAATATATGTAAATATGTCTTTTGATTGGGGTCGCGAAATCGCAGCCCCAGTTGGTTATGCGCGGAAATGTTTGGAGAGTTTCAAACCCTGTCCCTGATAGTTCGATTTGATCTCGCGACCGTAGAGCTGATCGGGGAGGGCCTCCATTTGTTCATAAACAAGGCGGCCAACGACCTGACCGTGTTCGAGGACAAAGGGGGCCTCGTGGCAGCGAACCTCTAGGACGCCACGGGAGCCTTGACCACCAGCCTCCGCATGGCCGAAACCAGGGTCAAAGAAGCCAGCGTAGTGGACGCGGAATTCACCAACCATCGCCAAATAGGGTGCCATTTCAGCGGCTTGCATCGGCGGGATGGTGACGGCCTCGCGGCTGACGAGGATGTAGAAAGCACCCGGATCGAGGATGATCTTGCGGTCTTTTGTGTGCACTTCTTCCCAGTATTCGCTGGGGTCATAGTGGTTCAGCAGGTCCAGATCGATCACGCCCGTATGCGGCTTTGCACGGTAACCGACGAGGGTGCCAGATGCAGGCGCGAGGTCAACCGAGAAGCCCAGACCGTCGTCAATCACCGCCTCACCGTTTACCAGCGGGGTCTCAGTGTGTAGCGTGCGGAGTTCGTCATCCGACAGCACGGCTTGACCTGCGCGGAAGCGGATCTGGTTCAGGCGCATCCCTGGACGGACAAGGACCGAGAAAGAGCGCGGGCAAATCTCAGCATAGAGCGGACCCGTATAACCAAGCGCGATGCGGTCAAATTCAACGCCACCATCAGTGATGGTTCGGGTCAGAAGATCGAGGCGACCTGTGGAGGATTTCGCGTTGGCAACGGCTTGGATGCCATCGGGCAGGGCGAGGCTCTCCATCAAGGGGACGACGTAGACGCAGCCTTTTTCCAGAACAGCGCCATTCGTGAGGTCCACGCGGTGCATTTCAAATTCAGAGAGGCGATCGGCCACGGTACGACCTTCGCCCGCAAGGAACGAGGCGCGGACGCGGTAAGCCACTGTGCCGAGGCGCAAATCGAGGCTCGCAGGTTGGATTTGTCCGTCTACGTAGTCAGTCGTCGCCGTGATCGCGCCCGATTGCATCAGGTCACGGATACGTTGGCTGGGCAGTACACCGGTCATCTTTGCCTCCCATAGCAAAACGCCCGCCCAGAGCGGGCGGGCGATTTTGTTGGTCGGGCTAGCAGGACTCGAACCTGCGACCTTCCGTCCCCCAGACGGACGCGCTACCAGGCTGCGCTATAGCCCGACGTGGAGGCCTAAATACCCGATTTGCCGATAAGGGCAAGGGGCAAGGCCACGAATTATTGCAGCGAGGCAATGATTTCCGGCAAGGCGCGAAAATCGTCAAATGTCGCCGCATGGGTGAGGTCGGAAATGGGCGCTTTGCGGTAGCCCTCGGTAAAAAGGACAAAGGGCACCTCTGCTGCGGTGGCCGTTTCGGCATCGACCTCGCTGTCGCCAATATAGATGCGGTTTGCGCGGCCCATCGCGTCGAATGCCGCGTGGAGCGGCGCAGGGTGCGGCTTGCGCTGGGGCAGGCTGTCACCCGAGATCACAACGTCAAAGAGGTCCGTCAGACCGAGGTGGTCCAGAACAGCTTGCGTCGCGGCGCTCGGTTTGTTCGTGCAGATGCCCAAGGCGTAGCCTGCAGCGCGAAGGCCCTCCAGTGTGCCGACCATGTGGTCGAACGGGATATTGCCGTCATGTGCCGCCTCGTAATGGCGCATCATTGTGCTCAGGGCGGTGTCAAAGTCATCCTCAGGCAGCCCTGCCGCCGCGATCGACTGTTTAACGAGGTTCGGGGCGCCCTTACCGATGAACCCGCGAATCTGTGAGACGGGCAGGGCGCTGCATCCCATGTCAGCGAGCATGGCATTCACAGAGCCAGAGATCGCGGGCAGGCTGTCGATCAGCGTGCCGTCGAGGTCAAAGACAAGTGCTGTGTTGTGAGGCAATGATCAGTCCTTCAGCATCCGCGCGTGGACGTCAGATAGTCGTGCCAAGAGTGGCTCGATCTTGGCGCTTTTGTTGGCCACTTTAGAGGCGTCGGCATGGGAAATCGCGGTCAGGATCGACACGGAGCCCGTCGGTGCAGGGACAGGGACGATAGGCTGTTGTGGTGCGTGCAATGGCACAACGTTCGACTGCGGATCAAACGCGCTAAAGAGGTCGCCAATCGCAGCGGTTTCATCGCGCTTGTTCAACTCGACGTCTTTTTTCGACGGCTTCTTGGCGGCCTTCACAGGCGCGGATGCATCCGCCACAGGCTCTGCCACGGGGGCCTCGATCACCGGTTCTGGCGCTGTGGCGGCAACGGGGGTTTCCACCTCGGTCGTTGCATCGCTGCCTATCCCGACAACATGCTTAATGCCTTGTTCCCGCAGCAATTTCTGAGCTTCTTTGATCGACAGGCCATCACCGTGCAAAAGCTGTTTCAGCCCTGCAATCAGTTGGATGTCTTGGGGACGATAGTAACGTCGACCGCCCGCACGTTTCACGGGTTTGATCTGGGAAAACTTGCTTTCCCAGAACCGCAAAACATGCGCGGGCGTATCTAATAGCTCTGACACCTCGCTGATGGTGCGAAAGGCGTCATGCGACTTCTTCATCGGGAATTAGCCTTTGTTGCCAGCCGCAATGCGGTCTTTCATCAAGTGGCTCGGACGGAAGGTCAGCACACGACGCGGAGAGATCGGAACCTCTTCGCCCGTTTTGGGGTTACGACCGACACGAGCCGCTTTTTCACGGACCGAGAAGGTGCCAAATGAACTGATTTTCACAGTTTCATTCTGAACCAATGCGTCGGAAATATGGGTCAGCACGCTTTCGACCAGTTCTGCGCTATCGTTGCGCGACAGGCCCACTTCAGCGTGGACAGCTTCGGCCAAATCCATACGTGTCAGTGTTTTTTCAGACATCTCATCCCCCTGAGGTTTTCAGAAGCTTAGGCAGAGCGCAATTTAGGAGTCAATAACAACGACTTGCAGATCGCAGTTTCAGCGGCTCTTTACCACCGTACGACGACTGAACCCCAAGCGAGTCCGCCGCCGATGGCTTCGGTTACGACCAGATCGCCTTTTTTGATCTGTCCGTTCGCCACGCCAACTGACAGTGCGAGAGGAATCGAGGCCGCCGAGGTGTTGCCGTGATCCTGAACGGTCACAACAACACGATCCATGCCAACGCCCAGCTTTTTCGCGGTCGATTGGATGATACGGATGTTCGCCTGATGCGGCACAACCCAGTCCACATCGTCAGAGCCGAGGCCAACCTTATCCAAGGCGGTATGCGCGGTCTGAGCCAGCTTTTCGACAGCGTGGCGGAAGACTTCTTTGCCTTCCATGCGCAGAACGCCCGTCGATTGGGTCGACACGCCACCATCCACATAGAGGAGGTCACGGTAGCTGCCGTCAGAATTCAAGTCGGTCGACAGGATGCCACGATCATCGGTCGAACCCGTGCCCTCTTGGGCCTCAAGGATCAACGCGCCAGCACCGTCGCCAAAGAGAACGCAGGTGCCACGATCTTGCCAATCCATGATGCGGCTAAAGGTTTCGGCGCCAATCACCAGTACACGTTTCGCAGAACCTGCCTGAATCAGCGCGTTCGCATTAGTCAGGGCAAAGACGAAGCCAGCGCAGACCGCTTGAAGGTCAAAGGCAAAGCCACGGGTGTTGCCGATGTTGTGCTGCACCATAGTTGCTGCCGACGGGAAGGTCAGATCAGCGGTCGAGGTCGCCAGAACAATCGCGTCGATGTCATTGCCCGTAAGACCCGCGTTTTCCAGCGCGGCTTTGGCGGCATTGGTGGCTAGGTCGGATGTGGTCTGGCCTTCGGCGGCGAAATGACGGCGTTCGATGCCAGAACGCGAAACGATCCAATCACTGGACGTGTCGAGCTTGTCTTCGAAGTAGCTGTTGGGAACAACGTTCTCGGGCAGGTAGTGCCCGACACCTTTTACAACAGCGCGTATCGTCATTTAGTTTTGCTCGCCTTCTTGGCCGGAGGTCGGGACCGGCTCACCCTCGTGGAGGATATCTTGGGGGAGGGTGGCCGCAGATGCAACCCGTGCCGCAAGTTTGTCAGCAAATCGGTTCTGACCCAGCGTGTAGGCCAGTTTAAATGCGGCTGCGTTGCCTTTGGCGTCTGCTCCACCGTGGCTTTTGACCACAGTGCCGTTCAGGCCAAGGAAGACACCACCATTCACATTGCGTGGATCGATCTTTTTCTTCAAACGGCTCAGCGATGTGTAAGCAAAAGCTGCGGCCAGTTTGGACCAGATCGAATGTGTGAACGATTCTTTTAGGGCGTCGGAAATCAGGCGGGCGGTGCCTTCGCCTGTTTTCAGCGCGACGTTGCCGGTAAAGCCATCGGTCACGATCACATCAACGCGGTCAGAAGGCAGATCGCCACCTTCGACAAAACCGATGTATTCGAATTCGCCCTTTTCAGCGGCGGCACCGATCAGTTCATGCGCGACCTTAAGTTCGGCACGACCTTTGTGTTCTTCGGTTCCGACGTTCAATAGACCAACGCGCGGACGAGTGAGGCCCATGCCGTTGCGGGCATAAGAGGTGCCCATCAGCGCGTAGGTCAAAAGGTCGTCTTCGTCGGCGCGAATATCGGCCCCTGCATCAAGCATCACGTTGAACCCGTTGGGGTTCCGCGAGGGCCAGAGGCAAGCGATGGCCGGACGGTTCACACCTTCGGCCTTGCGCAAACGCAACATCGACAACGCCATCAGCGCCCCAGTGTTGCCGCATGACACGGCAGCATCGGCCTCACCACTGCGCACCGCGTCAACGGTGGCAAGCATAGAGGTGCCTTTGGAATTGCGGAGAACCTGTGCGGGTTTGTCATCCATGGTCACAGCCCGCTCTGCATGGCGGATGGTCACACGTTTAGACAGGCGACGCTTTTCAACGAGCGGCGCAAGCACGGCTTCATCACCGTGAAGAATGACTTTGGCGAGCGGTTCTTCTTCGAAGAAATACGCAAGGCCCGCAACAACAGCTGCAGGCCCTTTATCGCCACCCATGGCGTCGATTGACAGCACTACGGATTTCGAGGCGGTTTTGGACGTATCCATCCCGTCAATTCCCCACCCGTAATGGCAAGCCCTTAGGCTGCGTCTTCGTCCAGATCGACGTCGTTCGCTTGAGCGATGACTTCGCGGTCAGCGTACGAGCCACAGGACGGGCATACGTGGTGCGGACGGCGCAGTTCGCCACAGGACGGGCATTCGTTCGGGTTTGCTGCAACCAGAGCGTCGTGTGCACGGCGCATGTTGCGGCGCGATTTGGAGACTTTGTTCTGCTGAACGGCCATGTCTCTACCTATTATCTAAGGGGCGCAGGGCCCGTTGTTTCGTTATCTCGGTGAAGTTCGTGGGCGTCATAGTAGATATGACGCGGCCTGTCGACCCTCGTTCGAAAGAGGTCGCGAACATACTGCGAATCCGCAAATGTTCAACCCCATTTGATGAGGGGGCTTATGCGCCAGATTCGTCCTTCTTTTCAAGCGCATCTTTTAGCGAAGATAGACCCGCGAACGGACGGGTGTCTTCGTCGCGCATCGGGGCCACACCTGGCTCTGTGAAAATAGCTTCGCCCAGCTCTGCGCCATCGGCCCGCGGGAAGTCGGGCAGGGCGAGCGCGAGCGCTTCGGTCATGACATCAACGAGGTTCAGCGTGGCTGGAAGTTCCTCAACTGTGTCATCTTCGGGCATCTCGACTTCACCGATCAGCGGATCTTCGATGTCGCTGAGGTAGGTGCGTTTGATCTTTTGGTCGATCCGAGTGGTCACAGGTTCGAGAGTGATCACGCAATCCTGAACGACCGTCGCGCCCAGATCAGCGAACAAAACCCAGTCGTGTTTGCCCTCGGCGCGGATCAATCCGTTGAACCGCAGCTTGCGAATGGCAGGGATTCCTAGGCTTTCGGCGATTTCCGCACGTTGCGCGGCATCGGGTTCAATCGCAAAGGTCGTATCGGCGCGATTGGGAAGATCGGCGAACCGTAATGTGGTCTTAGAGGTCTCCATGGCGCTTCAATCCTTGAACTTCGGGTCTGTGGTGATGTAAGCGGATTAAAAGGCTCGGGCAGGCGATACAAGGGGGCAGGTATGTTCAAATCAGGTCGCATCATCCGCAAAGGTGTTTTCGTGGTCGCTACTGTGGCTGCGGTCGCCGGTCTGTCGGGCTGTGTTGAGCGGGTCGCTAACCACGGCTTTGCACCCAAGGCAGAGGCCATCGCCACCGTCACCCTCGGCAGCGACACCCGCGATTCTGTCATTGAAAAACTGGGCCGCCCGACGATGGGTGGCGTGCTTGAGGATGGCGGGCTCTATTACGTGTCCTACCAAATGCGCCACTACGGTGCGATGCCCCCCAAAGAAATCGACCGCACGGTCGTTGCTGTGACATTTGACGCAGGTGGGATTGCGCGCAACATCGAAACCTTTGGCCTCAACGATGGTCAGGTGGTGTCGCTGTCGCGCCGTGTGACCGACGACAATCTGCGTGACAACGTGTTCCTGCGTCAGCTGCTCGGCTCGATCGGTCGCTTCAACGCTGCTGACATCTTTGGCTCCGATTAAAATCGCATTGCGGCTTTACCGTTCAGGATCAATATACCTGTTACATCCCGCGCCTATGGTGGCGGGAGCATGAGTGCAGAGGGTGATCCCATGCGGGTGATGTTGCGTAAGGGTCGCTATGCGGCCCGACTGGCGGAAACTGATCAAGACCTGAAGGCCGCGCAGCGCTTGCGCTATGCTTGTTTTACAGCAGACGGTGGGCAGGACGACGGGATTGAAGCCGATGATTTCGACGCCCGCTGCCAGCATATGCTGGTCGAGGATACCCGCACAGGCGAACTGGTCTGCTGTTTCCGCCTGATGCCGCTCTCTGGTGGTGCTGAGATCGGGCAGAGTTATTCCGCACAATATTATGAACTCTCCGCGCTCAAGGCCTTTGACGGTCCGATGGTCGAGATGGGGCGGTTCTGTATTCACCCCGACCACAAAGACCCCGACATTCTGCGGGTCGCATGGGGTGCCATGACCCGCTTTGTCGATGACAACGGGGTCGAGATGCTATTCGGCTGTTCGTCCTTCTGGGGCACGGAGGCTGAGGCTTATCTAGATGCCTTTGATATGCTCGCCGAAAAGCACATCGCGCCGATGCGCTGGTTGCCCAAGGTCAAAGCGCCTAAAGTGATCCGTTTCGCGGCAGAACGTCTGCGTAGGCCCCTCGACCGCAAAAGGGCAATGCTGGGGATGCCACCGTTGCTCAAGACCTATCTGCTGATGGGCGGCTGGGTGAGCGATCACGCAGTGGTCGATAATGACCTGAATACGCTGCATGTTTTCACCGGCCTCGAAATCCGCGCGATCCCACCTGCACGGGCAAAGGCACTGCGGATGGTGGCCGGGTAAGGGGGCTCTGCCCCCAAACCCCCGGGATATTTTCGGCACAAAGGCAGGGGCGATGGACCTAAGCGTGATGCGTGGTTATATCGGGGCTAAGTCGAGCCAAGGAGAGCCCCATGCATCGCGTTACAATCGGAAATGTAGAAGTTGCCAATGATCTGCCGTTCGCGCTGATCGCGGGGCCGTGCCAGCTCGAGAGCCTTGATCATGCACGTATGTTGGCTGAAAAAATTGCTGAAGCTTGTGCGGCGACGGGCACGGGGTTTGTGTTCAAGGGGTCGTATGACAAGGCCAACCGTTCGTCGCTGGGTGGAAAGCGCGGGATTGGCGCAGAGGCGGGGCTGACGATCCTGTCGAAAATTCGCGACGAGTTCGGCTGCCCTGTCATCACCGACGTGCACGAGACGCACCATTGCACGATGGCGGCTGAGTTCGTCGATATCCTGCAAATCCCAGCATTCCTTTGCCGTCAGACCGACCTTTTGTTGGCTGCGGGTGAAACGGGCAAGGCGATCAACGTGAAGAAGGGGCAGTTCCTTGCGCCTTGGGATATGAAGAACGTCGCCGCTAAGATTGAGAGCACGGGCAACACCAACATCATGCTCTGCGAGCGTGGCACGTCGTTTGGTTATAACACGCTTGTCAGCGATTTCCGTGGTCTGCCGACGATGGCCGAGACGGGCTATCCTGTCGTATTTGATGCGACCCATTCGGTGCAGCAACCAGGCGGTAACGGTAATTCCTCGGGCGGTGATCGGCGTATGGTGCCGCCACTGGCACGCGCTGCAGTTGCGGTTGGCTGTGCCGCCTTGTTCATCGAAACGCACGAAGACCCCGACAATGCGCCGTCTGATGGCCCGAACATGGTGCCGATCGAACAGCTGCAGGGGCTATTGGCGCAGCTTCGGGCGCTGGACAATGTGATGAAGGGCTAAGGCCTGAAATTAAAAAAGCCCACCAATTGGCGGGCTTTTGTTTTTCGTTCGATCCGATCAATCGAGGAAGGCTTTTTCAACCACATAATGCTGTGGGTTCGAATTCGCGCCTTCAACCAGACCGTAGCCCTCGAGCATGTCTTTGATCTCGAGGTTAAAGGCGAGGTTGCCGCAGACCATCGCGCGGTCGTCGTTCGGGTTGATCTGCGGCACGCCGAGATCCTCAAACGCTTCGCCCTTGCGCATCAGGTCGGTGATGCGGCCCATTTTCGGGCTCTCTTCGCGAGTGGTGGTCGGGTAGTACTTGATTTTCTTCCAGAAGCCGTCACCGATCACCTCGTTCAACAACTCGTCGGTTTTCAGGCTTTCGATCAGGTCGTGACCATATTTCAGTTCGCCCACTTCGCGGCAGGTGTGGGTGATGATGACCTCATCGTAGTCTTCGTAGGTTTGTGGTTCACGCAAGAGCGACGCGAACGGCGCAAAGCCGGTGCCAGTCGCAAAGAACCAAATCCGTTTGCCGGGCAGCAGCGCATCATGCACCAGCGTGCCAACGGGTTTCGGACGCAAGATCACTTCATCACCGACTTTGATGTGTTGAAGCTTCGAGGTCAGCGGGCCGTCCTGAACCTTGATCGAATAGAACTCCAGCTCTTCGTCCCACGACGGCGAGGCGATGGAATACGCGCGCAACAGCGGCTTTTGTTTGCCTGTCGCAGGATCAGGATCACCCATGAGGCCGATCATCACGAACTCGCCCGAACGGAACCGCATGGATGCAGGACGGGTGCAGCGGAACGAAAACAGGCGGTCGGTGTAGTGCTTTACCTCTGTGACGACTTGGGCGTCAGGCAGGTGTGGCTTTGCAGCGGCTTCTTTCACGGGGGCGTCTTTCACGAGTGTCTGTTCGGTCATATCTGTCATATGGGCGGCTTAAAGCCCAATCCATCATTAAACTTTGATCTGTGTCAGGAAAGGGCAATTCAGCCCCGCATACGCGCCTGATAATCGTTTGCCTGCCAATTTGCACGTGTCAGCCACAGGTTTTCAGGCTGACGTGCGGCCAATTCGTCACTGATCGCGACCTCGTCAAAGCCCGAACGGCGGGCCATGGCATATTGTTCGCAGATCACGTGACCTTGGGCGCGGAGGCGACCTTTGAACCCGAGGCGGCGCAGTTGTGCCGCAAGGGTGAACCCGCGACCGTCCGCAAAGGACGGGAATTCGACCGCGATGACCGAGGCAGAGAGCGCCTTGGGCAAATCGGCAGGATTGGTGTTCGACGGGATCAGGATCGCGGTTTCACCCGAAGCCTCACCCAATGCAGTGAACGGTGCGTTGTGGTCATCGGCGGCAAAGCCGGTATCGGTGACGATTACAGTCATGTCAGTCTCCTTAGGCGGCTTGGCCGTTGCGCACGACCTTGCCATCTACGATGTGGATGCCACATTCGGTTTTATTCGAGTTGCGCCAGCGACCAGCGCGCGGGTCTTCGCCTTCTTTCACGGGGCTGGTGCAGGGGGCACATCCGATGGACGGATAGCCTTGGGCGACCAGCGGGTGACGCGGCAGACGGTTTTCGGTCATATAATCCTGAAGATCGTTTACATCCCAATGGCAGAGCGGGTTGATCTTGATCCTGTGATCGTCCTCGTTCTCAAAGAACTCGAGCGCAGCGCGCGTGGTGCCCTGATACCGTTTCCGACCCGTGATCCATGCGTCATAGCCCTTGAGCGCGTCTTGCAACGGCTGGGTTTTGCGCAGGTTACAGCAGGCATCGGTGTTGAACTGATGCAGCGTGCCATCAGGGTCTTCAATCCGCTTTGCCTTATCCGCCGCACGAATGATCTGAAGGTTTTTCAGGTTCAACCTTTCGGTCAGTTCCTGCTGATAAGCCAGCGTTTCGGCAAACAGCATTTCGGTATCGATAAACAACACGGGCGTCGTGTTATCGATGACGGACACGAGGTGCAAAAGCACGACGGACTCTGCCCCAAAGGACGACACCATCGCCGTTTTACCGACTTGAGCGTCCTTTAGCGCATGTTCGAGAACCGCAGTTGCACTGTGGTGTTTGTAGCGGGCATTCAGAGCGTCAACCCGTTGTTGGACGGGTTCACTCAGCGGCATGGGCTGCTGCCTCCTCGTAGAGTGCGGCTTTGAACGGCTCTAGGCCGAGGCGCTTATACGCGTCGAGGAACGTCTCAGCAGGCGATTGGCGCAGGGCGAGGTAAGCCATAACGATCCGTTCAATTGCGTTGGTGATCTCCTCAGCCGCAAAGCCGGGGCCCGTTTTGTCGCCGATGACCGCGTCTTGGGTGCCGTCACCGCCAAGTGTGATCTGGTAGTTTTCAACCCCAGCGCGATCAAGGCCAAGAATACCGATGTGACCAACGTGGTGGTGACCACAGGCGTTGATGCAGCCCGAGATTTTTATCTTGAGCGGACCAATGTCATGTTCCAGCTTCAGGTCGTCAAAACGCTGCGCGATTTCCTGTGCGATCGGGATCGAACGTGCGGTCGCAAGGGCGCAATAGTCCATGCCAGGGCAAGCGATGATGTCAGAGATCAGGCCAACGTTCGCGGTTGCCAGATCAGCTACTTTCAACGCGTCATAGATCGCGGGAAGGTCGGCCTTGTGAACATGAGGCAGAACAACGTTTTGTTCATGGCTGATGCGCAGTTCGTCGTGACCATAGGCCTCGGCAAGGTCGGCCATCGCCCGCATCTGGTCAGCGGTCGCATCACCCGGAGTTGCCCCGTGCTTTTTCACCGAAATGGTGACGATTGCATAGTCATCTGCCTTGTGTTCGCTCAGGTTCGTGTCGACCCAAGACCGGAACGCAGGGTCGGTCGCGTAGCGTGCGTCGAATACACCTTTAGATTTAGACGCATACGCAGGCTCACGGAAAAATTGTTCGATTTCTGCAAGAATTTCCTGATCAACACCCGTAAAGCCCGCCCGAATTTGTTCGAAACGTTCATCCGTAAGTTGAGCGAATTCGTCCAAGCCGTTCTCGAACACGGTGATTTTGATCCGTGCTTTATACTTGTTGTCGCGACGACCCAGCAGGTTCCAGACAGACACAACGGCCTCAACATAGGGCAGCAGGTCTTCTTTGGGGAGGAAGTCACGAATAACCTTACCGATCATCGGGGTGCGGCCCAAACCACCGCCGACGATGATCTGATAACCGATCTCGCCTGCAGCATTACGGACGATGCGGATGCCGATATCGTGCGCTTTGGTCACAGCGCGGTCTTGTTCACCGCCAGTGACAGCGATCTTGAACTTACGCGGCAGGAACTGGAACTCTGGGTGGTCGGTGGACCACTGACGCAGCAGTTCAGCCACAGGACGCGGGTCTGCAACTTCATCGGCGGCAGCGCCAGCAAAGTGGTCAGCCGTGACGTTGCGGATCGTATTGCCCGAGGTTTGCAGCGCGTGCATTTCCACATCGGCCAATGCCTCGAGGATATCAGGCACGTCCTGCAGTTTCGGCCAGTTGAATTGGATGTTCTGACGGGTGGTGAAGTGGCCGTAGCCCTTGTCCCACTTTTCCGCAATCATCGCGAGATGGCGCATTTGACGGCTGTTGAGCGTGCCGTAGGGGATCGCAACCCGCAGCATATAGGCGTGCAGCTGCAGATACAGACCGTTCATCAGGCGGAGCGGACGGAATTCGTCTTCGGTCAGTTGACCCTCAATGCGGCGTTCCACCTGATCTCGGAATTGCGCAACGCGAGAGCGGACAAAGGCTTCGTCAAAGTCGTTATACTTATACATTAGTTCAGCTCCACTTGTTTGCCGTGGGCATAGTTGGACGGGCCACGGGTGCGGAATTCTTCGCGGAAATGGGTCGGTTCGGGGCCGTTCGGACCAGCCTTCGCATCAGCGAGGTACGGACCGACGACGATGTTTGCTTGACCGTTGGCAAAGAGGATGCGGATGTCAGCGTGGGCTTCGTCCTCAATAAGCTCGGCATCAAGCATCGACTTCGACCAGCGGTCATCGGCGGTCAGCCAGACAGCATCCCCATCAAGGAGAAGGTTTGCGGTAATCACTTTTGGGGTAAAGCGGCGGCTCATTGTGCGGCCTCCTTTTGCGGTAGAGAGCGGGCGACCTGAACCGCGTGACGCGGCGCAAGTCCATAAAAGGTGAGGGCAGGGCCAGTGAGGCCAGAGGACGACATGGTCGGCTCTAGCTCGGCCAATGTTGTGGCGATCACGCGGCTTTGAGGGCGAGAGACGTTTTCGATGATGGTGACAGGCGTGTCAGCCGATGCTCCGTGCATCAACAGACGGCCCTGAACGAAACGCGCGGCGCGTTTGCCCATGTAGATCGCGGCGACTTCGCCGTCGCGGGCCAGACCACGCCAGTCCTGTTCGGCAAAGCCTTTCATATCGTGACCCGTCAGCAGCCGAACCGATCCATTGCGGCCGCGTTTCGTCAGGCTCTGCCCGATTTGCGCAACAGCGGCAGAGGCAGCGGTGATGCCCGGCACAATGCGGTAGCTGATCCCAGCCGCCTCAATCGCCTCGATTTCTTCGTCCAAACGGCCAAAGACAGTTGGATCACCTGATTTGAGGCGAACAACATGGTGGCCGTCTTTCGCATGCTCAACGATCAGATCGTTAATGTCGTCCTGAGAGGTCGAAACACCGAAACCCTCTTTGCCCACATCGACCATGATCGCCTCACGGCGGGCCAGTTCGAGGATTTCAGGCGCAACCAAACGGTCGTAGATTACAACATCGGCCTCATCCAGCGCCTTGCGAGCCTTCAAAGTCAGTAATTCTGGATCACCTGGACCTGCACCAACGAGGTCAACATGACCGTCGCGGGTCTTTGCCATTACGTGATGATCTAGAGTGGCCTCAAGCGCCGATTGCGCACCAGCTTCACCGTCTGTCTCAACAGCCTTGGGACCCGTGTTGAAATAGTAATCCGCCCAGAAATCGCGACGCTTGCGGCCCATCGGTAGAATGTCCACCGCATGACGGAACGCCTTTCCCACCCGTGCCAAAAGACCAAGGTTGGATGGCAAACGCGCCTCAAGGTCGGCCTTAATCGCGCGCGCCAGAACAGGGGCTGCGCCCTCGGTGCCGATTGCAATCGTTACAGGATCACGGTCAACAATCGCGGGCGTGATAAAGTCTGACCCATGCAGATCGTCCACGATATTAACGATCGCACCCTCGCTGCGGGCAATCCGTGCGACACGGGCGTCTTCGACGGCATCTTCGTTCGCGGCATAAACCAACCGTGCGCAGAGCGTATCGCCGTAATCGAACGCCCGCTGAACCAGCGAGAGGCGACCCTCAGCCGCCATGCGCAGAAGGTCAGGATGCGGGGCATCTGCGAAAACAGTGATCTTGCCCTCAGTCTTGAGCAAGAGACGCAATTTCGCCAGTGCCGCCTCGCCACCGCCCGTCAGGACGATGCGGCGGTGGGTCACCGATAGGAAGATTGGAAAGTGCTGCATGGGACGCTCCGGTTTCTACACGGATATATAGAATAATATCCCCCTTTTTGCCTATTGCGTCCGATGAATAAGGACGTATGTTCGCCATGTGCGTCCAGTGGTGACGTTTGTTCCAATCCAGCGGGGAATACAGAATGGCGTTTCGGTTAGACGATATGGATCGGAAAATCCTCAAGGAGCTTCAGGCCGACGCGGCGCAGTCGCTCGACGATATTGCCCGCAATGTTGGGTCTTCAAAGACGCCTGTTTGGAATCGTATCCGCAAGATGAAAGAGGCCAATATCATTGGTCGTCAGACGGTGTTTCTGGATGCAGAGGCTCTTGGGTTCGAGGCTTGTTTCTTTGTCCTGATCCGCACCAGCGAACACGAGGCCGATTGGCAGCGCAAATTCCTCGCCGCGTTGCAGGCCCGCCCCGAGGTTCAAGAGGCGCACCGCCTTGCGGGGGACATCGACTACATCCTCAAGGTCCGCGTGAAAAACGCCCGCGCTTATGACGAATTCTATCAGGCTCTGATTTCAGAGGTGCGCATCCACAACGTGACAGCGCTGTTGTCGATGGAAGAGATCAAGTCGACGCTTGAGCTGCCGTTGTAACCATCAGCCGATCTAGCCCGTGGAAATGATAGAGATCCGCATAGGTCGCGGGCTCTGTCATCCGTAGGTCGGGGCGGCGGGTGAACAGGGCATCAAGCGCGAGGTGAATTTCCATCCGTGCGAGCGGCGCACCGACGCAGAAATGGATGCCACCGCCAAAGCTGGCATTCACGGGGCCGCTGCGATCAGCTTGGAACGTGTTGGGGTCAGGATAGGCTGCAGGATCGCGGTTCGCGCTCGCCAACAGACAACCCACCTCATCCCCGCGTTTAAAATCATGACCAAAGAGCGTCACGTCCTCATAGACCCAACGCATGAACATATGGAGCGGCGGATCGAAGCGCAGGATTTCTTCAGCGGTTGCAGGTGTCACATCAGGTTTGCCATTTTCAATCAGGGCCTTGATGCCGTTTCCTAACGTATGAACCGTCGCCTCATGCCCCGCGTTCAACAGCACCATCACAGTCGCGATCAATTCGTCCGAGGTCAGCTTTTCCCCCTCGGCCTCTGCTGCGATGAGGTCGGACAGTAGGTCGGATTTCGGGGCCTTCCGCCGAGCCGCGATATAATCAGTCAGGAAGGCACGGAATTCGAGCGTTGCAGCGACAGCGGCCGCTTCAATCGCGGGGGTGCGGCGGGCCTGATACATCGCGACCATATCGTTCGACCACCGCAACAGGTCAGAGGCGCGATCCTCTGGCACGCCGAGCAATCGGCAGATCACGATCACAGGGATGGGTCGCGCAAAGGCGTCGATGATGTCAAACGGCCCGTCAGGGAACTGATCAATCAAATCGTTCGCCAATTCACTGATCATCGGCCCCAACGACGCAATTCCACGCGATGTAAACGCCCGTATAACCAGTGCCCTCAGCTTTGTATGCCGTGGCGGTTCAAGTTCCAGCATCGAATGCGCTTCGATGTCATAGAAGGGGCGCAGATGCTCGGGGACGGCGCGGGCGAATTCGGCGGGCGCCTCGCGGCCAAACCGTCGATCCTTGAGGATTGTCGTCACGGCTTTGTGGGATGTCGCGCACACTTTATCGTAGTCGGACCAATAGACCAAATCGCCAGCAGCACGCATCTGATCGTAAAGCGGGTAAGGGTTTTGGACAAAATCGGGGTCAGTCGGGGATTGGTCGAAACGTTGCATGGCGCAACTTTGACGATCCTCTCTGGTCAAGACAAGCGGGATTTTCTACTCTGCCCCAATGCGTTCGAGCCTCTCTCACCGTCTAATTGCCGTGGCCCTGTTTTCAGGGTTTTTGGGTGTATTGACGGGGGCTGTGTGGTGGTGGGGCTACGGCGCGGCCTTGGATCAATTGGCGCGACGGGGGCGATCGGATCTGGCCTTGGCCGCAGACCGATTGACCAGCGAGTTGCAGAGTTTTCGTGAACTCGCGGCTCTCGTGTCAGATCATCCTGTCGTCGGCGTCGCCTTGGCAGGATGGGACGCGAAATCCACGCTGGCGCAGATTGCCGATAAAACGGGTGCGCTCGATGTGACGGTGTCGAACACGGCTGGCGACGTTCTGGCCAGCGCCCGTGGGATCGCTGCGCCGCAGGTCGACCGATACGGGTTTAAACGCGCGATGAGCGGTGCACTGGGCGTCGATCACTATTTCAGCGAACCCTTCGGGCGGCGTGTGTTCACCTTTACCTCGCCCGTGTTCAGTCCCGAAGGCCCCGTTGTGGGCGCAGTGACCGTCACCGTCGACGTTGAGGCGATCGAGGCCTCGTGGCGTGGCGATCGTCCTGCGGTTCTGTTCACCGATGAGTTGGACGTTGTCTTTGTGTCGAACCGTTCCGAGTTGGTATTCCGTTCGCGATCGAATGACATTACCGCTGTGGCTGACAGCGATGACTACCGCGCCGACGACATCGCGCCGTTTTTTGACTACGACAGCAGGATGCGCGGCCCGCATGATATCTGGTCAATCGACGGTGGGCGTTACCTTCCGAATGAAGCGCTGCATCTGACGCTCAGCATGCCAACCGTTGGTTTGACGGGGGAGGCACTGCTGGACGTGGCCCCTGCACGACAAATCGCAGGGCTTCAGGCTGTGGTGGCGGCGGCGTTGTCTCTTGCGTTTGGCGCGATGCTGTTTCTGGCGACCGAACGGCGGCGGACTTTGGCGCGGGCGAACCAATTGCTTGAGGCGCGGGTGAAACGGCGCACATCAGAGCTAGAGGCGGTCGCCGTGAACCTCCGTCGTGAGGTGGCCGAACGGACCGCTGCCGAGGCGCGGTTGAAAAAGGCGCAGGATGATCTGGTGCAGGCGGGCAAACTGTCGGCCTTGGGGCAAATGTCGGCTGGCATCAGTCATGAACTGAACCAACCGCTCATGGCGATCCGATCCTTCGCTGAAAATGCCGAGGCGTTCCTTGAACGGGGAAACCCTGAACGGGCCGCCGAAAACCTGAACCGTATTTCCGAATTGGTCCGTCGTATGGGTCGCATCATTCGCAATCTACGGGCCTTCTCTCGTCAAGAGAGCGAACCGCTCACCGATGTTGAGGTTGGCGCCGCGATTGAAGCCGCGATGGAGATGGCAGCGACCAAAGCGCGTCAGGAAGGCGCTGTTCTGCACTGGGAGAAAACGGAGGCTCCGATTTGGGTCAGGGCAGGGGAAGTGCGATTGCAACAGGTGGTGCTGAACCTCATTTCCAACGCCATCGACGCGATGGAAGGTCAAGACGATAAGGCCGTACATATCGACGTCATCGCGGGGGATCGTGTGACGGTGTCGGTACGTGACACAGGTCCAGGGATTGCGGAACCTGAGAAAATCTTTGACCCGTTCTATTCGACCAAACAGGTTGGCGCCGCTGAAGGGATGGGCCTTGGCCTTTCGATTTCTTATGGTCTGGTGCAGAGTTTCGGTGGCGCGATCCGTGGTCGCAATCATCCCGATGGCGGTGCCATTTTCACCGTTGAATTAGACGCTACAAAAGGACGGGACGCAGCATGAGCGCGAGACATGTTCTCTTGGTCGATGACGACAAAGAAGTGCGCGAGGCGCTGGGGCAGACGCTCGAACTGGCGGATCTGAAACCGATCCTTGCAGGGTCGTTTATTGAGGCCAAAGACCATATCGCGAAGTCGTTTAATGGTGTCGTCGTCACCGATGTTCGGATGCCCGGTAAGGACGGGTTCCAGCTTTTGGAATTCGCGCAATCGGTCGACCGTGAACTGCCCGTGATCCTTTTGACGGGTGAAGCTGACGTGCCGATGGCGGTGCGTGGCATTTCTGGTGGGGCGTTTAGTTTTCTGGAAAAACCGTGTTCCCCCAAGGATTTGCTCGCCACTGTTGAACGTGCGCTTAAAACCCGAAACCTGATCCTAGAGAACCGTCGTCTGCGCCGCGAGGTTGAGACGGGCGATGCGGCGGCGCGGCTGTTGCGTGGGCAATCGGAACATTCACACAAAATGCGAGAGGCCGCTAGGGCGGTGGCGCGGACCACGGCGGATGTGCTGATCACAGGCGAACCGGGGGTTGGGACGGCCAAGATGGCAGAGGTGGTGCACCTCTTGTCCGTTGGGTCGAATGCGCCGTTCCTGAAATTCTCTGCTGCCTCTATGACGGGGGAGACGCTCGCCGTCGCGCTGAGAGATGCGGCCGATGGGTCGATCTTTTTGGATGAGGTGTTGCGGTTGTCTCCCGCCGCGCAATTTGCGCTGCTTGATGCGATGGAGGGGCATGATCGGCCTCGCATCATTGCGGGAACCTATGCCGACCTCGCCAAAGAGGCAGAGGAGGGACGGTTTTCGCCTGACTTGTTCTACAGGTTGCAGGCGGCAACCATTCGCATTCCGCCCCTGCGGGAGCGCCCCGAAGATATTCCAGTGCTCTTCCGTCACTACGTCGATATCGCCTGCGAACAATCTGACCTTCCCGTACCAGAGATCACGCCTGATGTGATTTCGAAACTCATGGCGCAGGATTGGCCGGGCAATGCGCGGTCGCTGATGAATGCGGCAATGCGTTTTGCGATGGGGTTGTCGGATGGCGAAGGGGCGCATACCGAAGAACTGGGGCTGGCAGAGCAAATGGCGCAGGTCGAAAGGTCGCTGATTATCGCCGCGCTGACCCGTCACAACGGCAATGCGACCGTTGCGGCGAAGCATCTGAAACTGCCGCGCAAAACGTTCTACGACAAACTGGCAAAGCACGCGATTAAAGCGGAGCTTTACCGCGATTGATCACAGACTGATCTCGTTTTGGTGATTCACCCAGTGTTCGGGGGTGTGCGGATTTCCGCACATCTTGCGCTAACGGTGTGTGTGGATTTCCGCCACTTTGCATCTGCAGAATGGGTGTGTGCGAAAGTTGACTGCTGTCAACTTATTGTAAACAATAGGTTAATTTGGACGCATGCGTCCTGCGCAATATAGCCTTGCGTGGTCTGCCTAGCTGACGCTTTTTAATGCCACCCGCCCTCATTGGGCGTTCGAATATCCTTTGGGAGGAACAAATGAAATTCATGAAATACGCGGTATCTGCCGCTGCTTTGGCTGTTGCTGCAAACGCTGCTTACGCTGACCCGATGGGCTGTGACGAAGGCGAGATCGTCGTCAAATTCGCGCACGTGACCAACTCCGACAAGCACCCCAAGGGGATCGCTGCGAGCCTGCTCCAGTCGCGTGTAAACGCTGAGATGGACGGCACCATGTGCGTCGAAGTTTACCCGAACTCGACCCTTTACAACGATGACCAAGTTCTCGAAGCAATGCTCCAGGGTGACGTTCAGCTCGCAGCACCGTCACTGTCGAAGTTCGAAACCTTCACCAAGCAATTCCGCATCTTCGACCTTCCGTTCATGTTCGTGAACATCGAAGCCGTTGACGCGTTCCAGTCGTCTGACACTGGTCAGGCAATGCTCGACTCCATGCAGCGCCGCGGCCTGCAGGGTCTGGGCTTCTGGCACAACGGTCTGAAGCAGTTCTCGGCGAACGTTCCGCTGATCGCCCCAGAGGACGCAGCTGGCCTGAAATTCCGCGTTCAGACCTCTGACGTTCTGGTTGCGCAGATGGAAGCGCTGAACGCATCGCCGCAGCCGATGGCATTCTCCGAAGTTTACGGCGCGCTGCAAACTGGCGTTGTTGACGGTCAAGAGAACACCTGGTCGAACGTTTACGGTCAGAAGTTCTTTGAGGTTCAGGACGGCACCACTGAAACCAACCACGGTGTTCTCGACTACCTCGTTGTGGCTTCGGTTGACTGGCTCGACAGCCTTGATCCGGCAACCCGTGATCAGTTCATGACCATCTTTAACGAAGTGACCACCGAGCGTAACGCTGCTGTTGGCCAAGTCGACGCAGAAGCACGTCAGGCGATCCTCGATGCGGGCGGCGAAATCCGCGTTCTGACACCAGAACAGCGTCAGGCTTGGGTTGATGCGATGCAGCCAGTTTGGGCGAAGTTCCTTGAGGACGTAGGCCAAGAGAACATCGACGCTGCACAGGCATTCAACGCTCAGTTTGGCGGCTAATCTATCTGGGCTGGCTTTGGCTGGCCCAACTCTATCGGCGGGCGCTGCATTGGTGCCCGCCTTTTTTACATCCAATGGTGTAGGGGACTGTCATGGCGACAAAGTATGTGCCCAAGGGGCCCGTATCGCGGGCAATCCACGAATTCGAAGAAACCTTTATCGCGCTCCTCTTGGGGCTGATGACATTGGTGACTTTTGCGAACGTGGTGCTGCGATATGCATTTAACTCTCAGTTGATCTGGGGGCTTGAGCTGGTTTTGATCCTGTTTGCGTGGCTTGTGTTGTTTGGCATCAGCTATGGTTTCAAGGTGACGATGCATTTGGGCGTGGACGCTATTTTGGCGATCGTGAACCCGCGTGTTCGGTTCGTTATGTCGTTGGCGGCGGCTCTGATCACCTTGGCGTATATGCTGCTTTTGCTCAAAGGGGCTTGGGATTACTGGGCACCGTTTGCGGGCTTTGACGCGACGAGTGGGCGTTGGTTCCCTACAGGGTTCGAAAACACCCGCGATCAAGGTTGGTATGAAACCGAACAGATCCCGATCCCGTTCCTGCAAGGCTGGCTGGAGAACACCTTTAACGTAGGCGAACCCTACGAAAAGATGCCCCGCCTTGTTCCGTATTTCATTCTGCCGTTCGGCGCATTCCTGATGGTTGTTCGTGTGATCGAAGCCACCCTGCGTCTGATCAAGGCCGGTGACGGTTCGCTGATCGTCAGCCACGAAGCCGAGGATGCCGTCGAAGAAGTCGCGGCCCTCAACAAGGAGAACTGATCCGATGACCGTCGCACTCCTCTTTTTGATGATCGTCGGGCTGTTGCTCTTGGGCGCGCCGATTGCGGTATCGCTGGGCTTCTCGTCGATCCTGTTCCTGCTGTTCTTCTCTGAGACCTCGCTCGCCTCTGTGGCGCAGTCGATGTATCAAGCGATGGCGGGGCATTATACGCTCTTGGCGATCCCGTTCTTCATCCTCGCATCGTCGTTCATGTCGACGGGTGGCGTGGCAAAGCGCATCATCCGTTTCTCGATTGCCTGTGTGGGTCACATGCAGGGCGGTCTGGCGATTGCGGGCGTGTTCGCCTGTATGATGTTCGCGGCTCTGTCGGGCTCTTCGCCTGCGACCGTGGTTGCGATTGGTTCCATCGTGATCGCAGCGATGCGTCAGGTTGGCTACACCAAGGAATTCGCGGCAGGCGTGATCTGTAACGCGGGCACCTTGGGCATCCTGATCCCGCCGTCGATCGTTATGGTGGTTTACGCCTCTGCGACCGACGTATCGGTTGGTCGTATGTTCCTCGCTGGTGTGATCCCGGGCATCTTGGCTGGCGTCATGCTCATGGTCACCATCTACGTCATGGCGCGTGTGAAAAACATGCCCAAGGGCGAATGGCAGGGCTGGGGCGAGATCGGCGCGTCGTTCAAAGATGCGCTCTGGGGCTTGTTGCTGATCGTGATCATTATGGGCGGTATCTATGGCCACCCGTGGATCCGCTTTGAAGATGGTGCGAGCCTGTTCTACTGGAAAGGTGGCGCGTTCACCCCGACCGAGGCTGCTGCAGTTGCTGCGATCTATTCGTTCATCGTTGCGACCTTTATCTACCGCGACATGGGCCCTCTGGCGGACGAAAACGGTGCGATCCCGCTGTGGAAAAAACCGCAGGCTTTGGTCATGGCGTTCTTTCACAAGGACACCCGTCGCACCTTGCTCGACTCCGGTAAGCTGACCATCACATTGATGTTCATCATCGCGAACGCACTGATCCTGAAACACGTTCTGACCGACGAACAAATCCCGCAGCATATCGCAGGGATGATGCTCGACGCTGGCTTTGGCCCGATCATGTTCCTGATCATGGTAAACGTGATCTTGCTGATCGGTGGTCAGTTCATGGAGCCGTCGGGTCTGATCGTGATCGTGGCGCCGCTGGTGTTCCCGATTGCGATGGAACTGGGCATCGACCCGATCCACCTCGGTATCATAATGGTCGTGAACATGGAGATCGGCATGATCACCCCGCCCGTTGGTCTGAACCTCTTTGTGACCTCGGGCGTGGCAGGGATGCCGATGATGAAAGTGGTCAAGGCCGCACTGCCGTTCCTTGCTGTGCTCTTTGTCTTCTTGATCCTGATCACCTACGTCCCGTGGATTTCGACGGTCTTGCCGACCAGTCTGATGGGACCAGAGATTGTGGTCCGCTAAAACGACAAACGGCGCCTCTCGGGGCGCCGTTTTTCATTGGATGGGGTAGGGTATGTTAAACGGCAGCTTCGAGCGCGTCGATGATCCCGCCAAAGTCTGCGGCCTTGAGGCTCGCGCCACCGACCAAGGCACCGTCCACATCCTGAACCGCGAAAATCTCTGCCGCGTTTGAAGGTTTTACAGAGCCACCGTAGAGCACGCGGAACGCATTGCCCGCATCGCCAAACCGTTTCACCAGTTCCGCACGGATAAAGCCGTGCACTTCGGCGATTTGGTCGAGGGTCGGAACCTTGCCCGTGCCAATCGCCCAAACGGGTTCGTAGGCGATCACGGTATTCGCGCCTGTCGCAGCATCGGGGGTCGATCCAGAGAGTTGCGTGCCGACGACATCAAGCGTCTTACCGCCTTCGCGTTCGTCGAGCGTTTCACCGATGCAGATCACAGCGATCAGGCCAGCGGCAATCGCGGCTTCTGATTTTGTCAGAACGATGGCGTCTGTTTCACCGTGGTCGGTGCGGCGCTCAGAGTGGCCGAGGATCACATGGGACGCGCCTGCATCAATCAGCATCTCGGCAGAGATATCGCCTGTATGTGCGCCGTTCGATTTCGCGTGGCAGTCCTGACCACCAACCGCAATCGCGCTGCCCTTCGCCGTGTCAGCCATACGCGCAACAAGCGTAGCCGGCGGGCAGAGGAGGAGGTCCACTTTGGGCGCAGGGTAGGCCGCAGCGAGGGCGGTGACCTCTGCCAGGCTGCCTCCGGTTCCGTTCATTTTCCAGTTTCCGGCGGCGAGTTTGCGGCGCATGGGGGTCTCCTCAAATATGGTTGAACTAGGGTTAGCAAATGCCGCGAGAATGGAAAAGCCCTTGCGTTCGCTGGCCATATCTTAAAAAACGCGCCCCAACGTAAACCGGAGAGTGCCATGATCCCGCGTATTGACGCCGCAGCCTTGATTGATCCCGCGCACGAGGGCCATGCAAAGGCCATCGCGGATGTGCGAGTAGGGGCGTCGGATGTCGGGTTCCTGACCATCTACAACACGCCGATTTCAGGTGATCGCGTGCGCGAGGTCATCGAAGGCTACCGCCAGTTTTTCCATCTGCCAGCCGCGGCCAAAGAAGCGGTGGATATGGCCAAAACGGGATCGAACCGTGGATGGGGGGCGGCGGGATCTGAACAGGTCGATCCTGATGCGAACCCTGACTATAAACAGGTTTTTGATTGTGGTTTGGAATTGCCTGCTGGTGATCCTCTGTCCAAGGTGTCGGCCTATGCGCCGAACCAGTGGCCCGAAACGCCCGCTGGTTTTGCCGATCTTCTGCGCGACTATTACCGCGATGCGACGGGTTTTGCCCTTGATTTACTGAAGTCGGTTGCGGGTGCGATTGGCGAAGATCGGGAATATTTCACCGATAAATTCTCCACTCCAATGGCGCTGTTGCGCGGGAATTTCTACCCAGAGCGGCCCGAGTGGGCGACCGAAAAGGATTTTGGCATCGGCACACATACGGATTATGGCTGCCTGACGCTTCTTGCCACGGACGGGTCGGATGGGTTGGAGGTGCGTCAGCGCGGTGGTGGTTGGATCGCGGTCAGCGCGGAACCCGGTGATTTCATCATCAACTTTGGTGAGATGCTGGAAATGTGGACCGATGGTCGTGTTGTTGCGACCCCGCACCGTGTGGTGGGTCAGGATCATGAACGAATTTCGGTGCCGCTGTTCTTTAACCCGAACCACGACACCAATGTTGCGCCGATTGGGTCAGGCAAAGTGATCCGTGCCGTTGATCATTTGCAGAAACGGTTCGATGAAACTTACCTGCACCTAAAGCGCGCGTAGGGCGCGGCGACCCCAGTCAGAGGCAAGATCTGGATCGTCCAGCGCGTCATCGGGCAGGGTCCAGTAATTCATTTCGCGGCCATCTTCGGTGCGGAACTTTTCTGAACCTTCGGCGGCAAGAGCCTCGGCAAAGTCGCCAGAGGCCTTGAGGTAATAGCGACCTTCGGCATTGATGATCGCGAAAATCTGGCCGTCCGCATAGATCGACAGCCCACCCATCATTTTCCGATGCGTGATTTTTCCGACGCCCGCGTAGAGTTCGTGAGCGAATGCGATATCTTCGTCAGAAATGCTCATTCCGATTGCGTGAGGTTTTCGTCGAATTTGATCGACTCGCCGCAGCCGCAGGCATCCACAACGTTCGGGTTTTTGAATTTGAACCCAGATTCGAGGAGCGAGACCTCGTAGTCGATCTCTGTCCCAAAGAGGAACATCTGCGCCATCGGTGCGATCATGACACGGGCGCCGCCCTGTTCGACGACCTCGTCGAGCGGGTTCACCTCGTCCACGTAGTCCATGGTGTATTCCATGCCCGCGCAGCCGCCCTTTTTAACGCCAATGCGCAGCCCTTGATGCCCATCCTTGGCCATCAGTTTCGCGATTTGCGCCGCAGCGCGGTCGGTAATGGTTACGGCCTGTTTGCCAGGAATGCCGAACATCGGTCTCTCCTTGCCCCTTGCAGCGGGGCGGTCAGCTTACATAAAGCCCAGTTCGAGACGGGCCTCGTCGCTCATCATGTCCATGCCCCACTGGGGTTCCCATGTCAGTTCCACGTCGACGGACTTAACGCCAGCCACGGGGCTGATCGCGTCGTAGAGCCAACCGGGCATCTCGCCTGCCACAGGGCAGCCGGGGGCGGTGAGGGTCATGATGATCTTAACATCATTTTCGTCATTAATCTTGATCGTATAGACCAGACCAAGATCAAAGATATTCACTGGAATTTCGGGGTCAAACACGGTGCGGCACGCCTCTACCACGCCGTCATAGAGCGGGTGGTCGGTTGTCGATGGTTCGATCAGCGGTGTGCCTTCGAGTTTGGCTTGAGAGTCAGTCATGTCACGGCCCTGTAAATTCCTGACCATTCATATAGGTTTTAATCCCGTCAGGGTAAAGACCAGCAATGCGCCGTTATTGTTTCTGTGGTAGCAATAAATTTCGCGCCAGAGTAGCATTGTGAAATAGATCGCTACAACTTTTTGAGATTCTCCCTATTTCCGCCACAACTTATTGGTAAATATTAACCACTGGTGAGGGTAGAGATATGTTTGCATTGTCTTTCGACGGGTTTGTGTCGCGACATGGAATTGCTGGGGCTCTTCGTCAGCTCCAGATGGAACGCTTTGGTGATTTTGACGATATCGCTCGTTTTGCAGGGATGTCTTCGCATCGTGCGGCGGCGAGCGTGTATTTATGTTGGGAAAACGAAGTCGTCGTTATCGGTGGCTACAACCTCAAACGCATCCAGGTTCGTCGCACCGTTCCCGACTACGATTTCAAAGATGGTTTCGCGGAATACGAAGATGCGATTTGTCAGTTGAAATTGGGTAACAACTTCAGTGCATTGGCGCCTGATGTTCGCGCGTTGGCGTTGTGTGAGATGACGTATCAGGGCCAATCGATTGGGGGCATAGCGGTGCATTCGCCGCGTGTCCTTGACCCGTTGACGGAAAATCAGCGGACTGTTTTGAAGGACCTTGCGCAGACCGCACAAGAACTGGTCATCCGTCGGGCACGGTTGAAATTCATCGCCTATCAATTGCATTCCGAACCTGTCTCATACGGAGCGTGACATGCCGAGAACCCGTATCATTACAGCAGAGAGCACTCGGGCGAAATTGGCGGAATTGGGGATCCAACGGACCGAGAGCTATGATCGTGCCGCTAGGATTGCGACCCTTTCGGTCGATGGCGATCACGGCGCGATTTGGCTGTATCTGCCCGATAACGAGGACATGATGATCGGTGGGCATAAGGTTCCGAGCAATGTTGTGATGCTCGATCAAACCCGCCTGACCAATGCAGAGAAGATTTTCCTTTTAGACTTGGACCCAAATGCTCATCCAGATCATCCAATGATCAATGGCGTTGCGGGAAACTGTCGGTCTGTCATGGCCATCCCATTGGTCGATATGGCGGTGGTGGTTGGTCAAATCACCATCGGGTTTGAGCGGCCAGCCGAAGAGGTCGCCGACGAGGCCGCAGAGATTGCGTCACTCTGGGCCGAGATCGTAATGTCCAGTTTGGTGGAACATTCGAATATCAAGGCAATGCTGAACGATCTAACCGCGGCCTACAGCGCCTGATCATCTTTTCATCTGGCTCGGAACGGCGTATCAGCACACGGTCCGACCGGAGAGAGATATGACCCGTTTTTCATTCGACCTGAACGCAACTGATGGCAAGGCCCGCACAGGTGTGATCCACACGCCGCGCGGCGATATTCGCACACCTGCTTTTATGCCCGTTGGGACGGCGGCCACGGTAAAGGCGATGATGCCCGAAAGCGTCGCGGCGACGGGTGCGGATATCCTTCTGGGCAATACCTATCATTTGATGCTGCGACCGACGGCGGAGCGGATTGATCGTTTGGGCGGGCTGCACAAGTTTATGAACTGGGACAAGCCGATCCTGACCGATAGCGGCGGGTTTCAGGTGATGTCTCTCGCGGATCTTCGGAAGCTGACCGAAGAGGGTGTAACCTTCCGCAGCCACGTTGACGGGTCGAAACATTTCCTGACGCCAGAGCGGTCGATGGAAATCCAAAAACTCCTCGGCTCTGACATTGTGATGTGTTTTGACGAATGTCCTGCGCTGCCTGCCGATGATCAGCGTGTCGCTGAATCGATGCGACTGTCGATGCGGTGGGCCCAGCGGAGCCGCGATGCTTTTGGCGACCGTCCGGGGCATGCTCTGTTTGGGATTATGCAGGGCGGGGTGACGCCGCATCTGCGCGAGGAATCTGCCAAGGCTTTGGTCGATATCGGCTTTGATGGTTATGCCGTGGGCGGACTTGCCGTGGGTGAGGGGCAGGAGGCCATGTTCGGCGTTCTGGACTATGCGCCTGATTACCTGCCGACCGATAAGCCGCGTTACCTCATGGGCGTTGGTAAGCCTGACGACATTGTGGGCGCGGTTAAACGTGGGATCGATATGATGGACTGCGTTCTGCCGTCTCGGTCGGGGCGCACGGGGCAGGCTTGGACCCGTCGCGGACAGGTGAATATCAAAAACGCCCGCCATCAGGACGATCCGCGTCCGCTCGATGAACATTGCACGTGCCCTGCGTGCCGAAACTACAGCCGCGCCTATTTGCACCATGTGTTCCGCGCCGGAGAGATGATTTCGGGGATGCTGCTGACGTGGCACAACCTGCATTACTACCAAGAGATCATGCAGGGCATGCGCGACGCGATTGCCGAGGGTCGCTTTGCCGCCTGGGAAGCCGCGTTCCATGCGCAGCGTGCTGAGGGCGATATTGAACCCGTTTAGGGCTTATCGCACCACAGCTTGCATTTCGCCGAGGATCTTGCGCGCATTTGCGCGTCCTTGAAGGACAGAGATCGTTAGGTCGCGCAGAGAGAATAGGGTGTCGACCATTTCGGGCGATGGCTCTCCGACGCGAGTTTCAAAGGCCATCGCGACATAGCCTACCTTTTGTTTTTTATAGGTGATGTCGAGGTAATATCCGCTGCGCATGCTGGCCAATTCGCCGTTGATCAGCGGGTAATTAATCACGGCTGCCTTTTCGTCCGAGATCGGTTCGTAAAGGACCTTACCCGCTAAGTCGCGATGCAAAAAAGGCGGCTCTGGTAGCGGTGAGGGTGTGTTATGTGATCCGAGGAGCATTTGGTTGCCTTTGAGGACAAGCCAGAACGCTGACATATTTGCGCCCGTCGCATAGGCAAACATAGAAGCAATGTTATTATAGTGCTCGCCTGGACTGATCCCGACTTTAATCAGCTCGTCTTCGCTATCGGCATTGCTGAGCAGTTCTAGGATGTCCATGATCGTCCGTTCTAAAAGTTCGAAAGACTAAAGGCGTTCATGAGCGTAGTCTTTAATCTGGCTTTGGTTTCGACCACGCAGGCAGCAAGCTGGGCGGCTTGAACAAGGAAGTCCTTCTGCGACTCTGTGAGGGCGGCGCAGTCCTGATAATCGTGGACGCTGATACCGCCAACCGTCTCACCAGCGACGTTGATGGTCGCCATAGTGAACGATTTCATCTGGGCTATCGTTTGCGGATCCGAATTGGTGCTTTCCAGAACGAAATCAGACAGTTCTACAATCGGCTGTTGCAGGATCGGTCCGTAAAGAGTCCGCTTCATTCGCATACAGACGGGGTTGTAGCTACCGATCGTGTACACTTCGTCTGCGGAGTAGAGAACAATGTTAACATGCGGGCGTTTTGTGACTTTAGCACAGCTCCGCGCCAATTGGTCGAGGACGGGCGAATTGGTTAACTCAACTTTCTCCAACACATCCTGGGGCGTCGCTACAGCGAGCATATCGTCAAGGGTAATAGAGGTCATGGAGAATTCGGAAGCCTCTTTACCTATCGTTTAATCTGGCGCGCATTTCATACGATCAAGGTTAGATAGTTTAGTGCACTAACGTATAGTCGTCTGGGTTAATTAGTGTAGTTTAAATAATTGATTTTTGGGAAAAATTTTAGGTCGGTTGTGTAGGGCTTTGCAACGCTCGGCCTTAAATCCATATTTACTATGCGTATCTTGTGGCGGTCAGTTTCGGTTTTGGCTGCAGTTTCATCGCACGTTTTCCCTTGAGCGCGGCGGACACGCCGTCGATGCCCATCCCGATTTGATTGTCGAACCATCGGGCGAGGGCGATCCTTGGGGGGAGGGCGTCTTGTTCGATCTGTGTCTCGACGAGACAGAGGGCGTCGTCGATTTCTGCTATAGTGATTGTCACGGTCATGTCGTCGCGGCCGAGGGGTTCTTCGCGTTCGAGGAAATAGCGGCAATAGTTCCCTGTGGTCTTCGCAACAAAGGTCAGCGTCATTTCTTCGGCCAGCCCTGTTTCGTCGCGGAATCGTAGGTAGACTGTGTCAGGGTCTTCGGGATCGCGGTTGTAGTCGATTAGGTCTGGGTTCCAGAAATCGGACGGGTGGCCTTCGGCGGGGACAAGGCTGATCCAAACGTCTTCGGCTTGGCCACCGAGTTCGCCTTTGTGATGCGCAAAAACCGAGAGGTTGAGGCCGAGGGCGTCTGACCAATGGCCATACAAAATGCTGTGAGAGAGAAACGCGAGGCCGACGATGGCAGGGGGGAGGGCGTCCGCAGGGATCGGGATCAGTGCGGCGACAAACAAACCCGCCGCGCCGCTTTCGCAGGCTTTGCGATATTTGGGCATGGCAAAGACCATGTAAAGGGCGGCAATGGCGGCAGCGAGGCCAGCCAAGAGCGCAGCCATAGTTGGGCCAGATATCAAAATTGCGCCAAAAAGCGTGAAGACAGCCGTGAATGCCACGCGACGATAATGATGGCCCAGGAACTCTTTCATATGATTAGCCTATCCCGTTCGGGGGTAATGAAATCAGAAGTAATCCCCTATGGGTTGCCGATGAATGTGTCCTGCAAAGGGCGAAAGGGCGGTATTTTACGGAACTGGCCCTTGCCCCCGTTCGCGGCAAAAGGCACATTGGAATAAACGGGGATGCTTGAAACTGGGGTCGCTTCGGCCCATCTGTATCCTCTAGTGGAAACGATTGCGGTTGCCGAAATGCGGGGCCTGATCGTTTTGCCAAAAAAAGGACAAGAGCATGGAAGAAACCTTCAGCACCTCCTATCCCGTCCTACCGCTGCGCGATATCGTTGTGTTCCCTCACATGATCGTGCCGCTGTTCGTCGGGCGTGAGAAATCGGTGCGGGCACTCGAAGAAGTGATGCAGGACGACAAGCAGATTTTGCTGTCGAGCCAAATTGACCCTTCGCAGGATGATCCAACCACAAAGGACATTTACCAGACGGGTGTTCTGGCGAATGTGCTGCAATTGCTGAAACTGCCCGATGGCACCGTAAAGGTACTCGTGGAGGGTAAGAAACGCGTTCGGATCACAGAGTTTGTCGAGAACGACAGCTTCTTTGAAGCGATGGCCGACGAACTGATCGAAATTCCGGGTGCCGAGGACGAATTGGCGGCCCTCGTGCGGTCGGTTGGCGAAGAATTCGAACGTTACGCGAAGATCAAAAAGAACATCCCCGAAGAGGCGCTGGCCGCAGTCAGCGACACGACTGAGCCTGCGAAATTGGCGGACCTCGTGGCGGGGCACTTGGGCGTTGATGTTCAGCAGAAACAATCACTGCTAGAAACGTTGCCGATCAGCGAACGTCTGGAAAAGGTCTATGGCCTGATGCAGGGCGAAATGTCTGTGCTGCAGGTCGAGAAAAAGATCAAAACCCGCGTGAAGTCCCAAATGGAGCGGACACAGCGCGAATATTATCTGAACGAACAGATGAAGGCGATCCAGCGCGAGTTGGGCGATGGCGAGGACGGCGCGAACGAAATCGCCGAACTCGAAGAAAAAATCGCTGCGACGAAGCTGTCGAAAGAGGCCAAAGAAAAGGCTGACGCTGAGGTTAAGAAGCTCAAGAACATGTCGCCGATGTCCGCAGAGGCTACGGTGGTGCGTAACTACCTCGACTGGATGCTGAATATTCCGTGGGGCACGAAATCCCGCGTGAAAAAGGACTTGGGTCGCGCCGAGGAAATCCTCGACGCCGAACACTATGGTCTGGAAAAGGTCAAAGAGCGGATCGTCGAATACCTCGCCGTGCAATCGCGCAGTGCGAAACTGAAGGGGCCGATCATGTGCCTCGTCGGTCCTCCGGGCGTTGGTAAAACCTCGTTGGGTAAATCGATTGCAAAGGCCACAGGGCGCGAGTTCATCCGCATCAGCCTTGGCGGTGTGCGCGATGAATCTGAAATCCGCGGCCACCGTCGGACCTATATCGGCTCTATGCCCGGTAAGATCATTCAGGCGCTGAAAAAGGCCAAGACCACGAACCCGCTGATCCTTCTCGATGAGATTGATAAGATGGGGCAGGATTTCCGTGGCGACCCTGCATCGGCCATGCTTGAGGTGCTCGATCCAGAACAGAACTCGACCTTTGTGGACCACTACCTTGAGGTGGAATACGACCTGTCGAACGTGATGTTCCTGACGACGTCGAACAGCTACAACATGCCTGGTCCACTTCTCGACCGGATGGAGATCATCCCGCTCTCTGGCTACACCGAAGATGAAAAACGCGAGATCGCGAAGCAGCATCTTTTGGCTAAGCAGATCAAGAACCACGGCCTCCACGCCAAAGAGTTCGAGATCACGGACGATGCGCTGACCGCGATTATCCAGACCTACACCCGCGAGGCTGGTGTGCGTAACCTCGAGCGTGAAATCGCAAAGGTTGCCCGCAAGGCCGTGACCAAGATCGTGAAGAAGGAAACTGATCGCGTTAAAGTGACGGCTGAGAACCTCGATGACTTCCTCGGCGTGCCGCGTCACCGCTTTGGCCTCGCTGAGAAAGAGGATCAGGTCGGTGTTGTGACAGGTTTGGCCTATACTTCGGTCGGTGGTGAGTTGTTGCAGATCGAAGCCCTTCGTTTGCCGGGCAAAGGTCGGATGAAAACCACGGGTAAGCTCGGCGATGTGATGAAGGAATCGATCGAGGCGGCATCGTCTTATGTTCGGTCGATCTCACCACAGCTCGGTGTGAAACCGCCGCGTTTCGATAAGCTGGACATCCACGTCCACGTGCCCGATGGCGCAACGCCCAAGGATGGTCCGTCGGCTGGTCTGGCGATGGTCACTGCGATTGTGTCGGTTCTGACCCAGATCCCTGTCCGCAAGGACATCGCGATGACGGGTGAGGTGACACTGCGTGGCAATGCGACTGCGATTGGTGGGTTGAAAGAGAAACTCTTGGCGGCGCTACGCGGCGGTATCAAAACCGTGCTGATCCCTGAAGAGAACGTCAAAGACCTGCCAGAGATCCCAGACAACGTGAAATCTGGGCTGGAGATCATTCCAGTCACCCACGTGTCTGAAGTTCTAAAACATGCTTTGATCGCAGAGCCTGTGCCCGTCGAATGGGATGAGGAGGCGGAAGAAGAAGCCGCCGCCGCCCGCGCCCTCGCCAAAGGCGAAGATGGGGCAGGGGCCATCGCACATTAATGGAAAGGGGCGCCGCGAGGCGCCCTTTTTTATTGGAAAATCATATCATTTTAAGTGAATACCCCCTGCACAACCATCAGCGGAGTTGCTAGGGTGGAAACAATCAATCTATTTGAGGCAATTTATTATGGCGACCACCGCTAAAACCACCAAACGCAAACCCGCAGCCGTTCAAGAGGTACCTGAGGCAACGCAGGCGACCGAGAGCGAAACATCCTCTGTTGTGGTGAAGAAACCTGAATTCATCGACCGCGTCGTTGCGCGCTCCGGCCTCAAGAAAAAAGACGTCAAACCCGCGCTGGAAGCGATCCTTGCCCAACTGGGCGAGGAGCTGACCGAGGACAAAGAACTGTCGCTACCGCCTTTCGGTAAGATCATGGTGAACCGCACCAAAGACACCGCAAACGGCACCGTTGTTATCGCGAAAGTGAAACTGTCTAAGCCCGTTGTGAAGGTTGATGGAAATTCTTCGGAAACCCCTCTTGCGGATGAAGACGAGTAAGGGTAATCACGCCGCCACGGGTCGTTAGCTCAGTTGGTAGAGCGCTTCGTTTACACCGAAGATGTCGGGAGTTCGAGTCTCTCACGACCCACCAGAATACAAGGCGCATCCCACGGGTTGCGCCTTTTGTTTTTTGGTGGATAAGTCACGCCATGACCCTGCCTGAGCTCTACATCATCCGCCATGGTGAAACCGAATGGAACCGCGCTGCGCGTATGCAGGGCGGGCTGGATTCGGCACTGACAGAGTTGGGCCGTGCGCAGGCGGATCAGGTTGCTGCCACGCTCGCGGGCATTATTCATCCAGACACTCATGATCTGTGGAGCAGTCCGCAGGGTCGCGCCTTGGCTACGGCTGAACCGATATCAAAGGCAACGGGTTGTCCTGTGGTCGCCGTCGATGGTTTGCGCGAAATCCACATGGGAGATTGGGTTGGGCTGTCGCGATCAGAGATCGACGCGAAATGGCCTGCGCCGTCACCAGATGAACATTTCATCGAATTTTACCGTCGAGCCCCAAATGCGGAATCCTTTCCAGCACTATGGGAGCGTGTTGGTCAGGTATTGGACCACATCCGTCGTCCCACGGTGATTATCACCCATGGTTTTACCTCGCGCTTCTTGCGGACGCGAGCGTTGGGGCTGAGCCTTGACGATATTGGCCAGGTCGACGGCGGGCAGGGCGTTATTTTTCGGATAAAAAACGGCCAACATGAGATTTTTGAAAAATAGATGACATTGGGGTCTTGCCCCTTTGAGAATCTGCGGCTACTTACGCCGCCATGGGTCGTTAGCTCAGTTGGTAGAGCGCTTCGTTTACACCGAAGATGTCGGGAGTTCGAGTCTCTCACGACCCACCATTTCCCCCACATACACAACCGTTTATCCGCCATTAATTCATGTGCGTTCCGCATTGACGCGTCTGGCACAGGATTGTAGCAAGCGAACGGGGGCCTGTAGCTCAATGGTTAGAGCAGAGCGCTCATAACGCTTTGGTTGCGGGTTCAAATCCTGCCGGGCCTACCAATTTTTCCCCATCTGTTGATAAACTATAAGCTTGCTCGCTTTTTTGCCTATTTTAGGCGATTTGGGGCGGGAGTTTGGGTTTATCTATATGATTTTGCTTATCTATCTGGACCCTGAGGTGAGCAATTATTTAGTCTGTTTATCGACCATATCATCACGGAATCTATCTACGTCTGACTTCTGAACGACCAAGCCGTTGAACCCTTCGGTCATACGGCCAACCTTCAGGTCACCGTTCAGGATCAAATCAATCAGGAAAGTGAGTGGTTTCTTTATCCGATTGCTTGATTGCAATAGGCGCTCCCAACCTTGGGCGTCCTGCAAAGGGATCACATTTTTCTGCAGTGATGCCAGGAATTCGGTAGCTTCTTTGACGCTCCACTTCTTCCAAATTTTTTCATCAGATGTGCGCGGTACGATGTGCCCCTCAAGGATCAATTTTTCAACTTCGGCTTTCGTGGCATGGAGCGTCTTGATCACATCTCCGATTGTCACAAGGCTGGCGGCCTCTTCAATGATGTGTATGTATTCCTTCGCGTCGAAGGTTTTTCTATTGAATGGAGGCTTATCGTCGTGCTGCAGCGCGCCTGCATTAATGAGGTATGCTTCCATAAGTTGAGGTTTTGTTCCGACTTTACCTGCGGCTGATGTGACGGAGTGCAGGATCCGCTCCTGAAGTGGTTCCCCGAGGACGATCTCGCCGTCATCGAAATCCCAAATTTTCAAAAGCACATCTCGGAAAATTCTCTGGTAAGTGGAGAATGCGGGGTTCGTGCAGTAAAGTTCGTTAAAAGAGTGGTAAAGCTTGCCATAAGTCGCACTCTTATCCCGTAAGCCAGAATGGGTGGCCTCGGAAAGCTCAATGAGTATCGCTTCGATTGCAGCTTCTCCCTTGCGCATAATTGCGAAGGCCGTGTTGTTTGCGGTCGAACTATTGGGCGTCTTTGTCTTTAGGGTCTGACCTCTAAGCTTTTCCACCTCAGCTCCAAGCAATTTACCGAATGTAAGCGAGGCATAGAGAGGTTGGCTGGCCAGCCATGTGTCGTCGGCACCTGTGTCTAACTTTGTGTCGAGCCAGAGATCGAATTCAGTAATCTCGCAAGTGTCCTGATCGAAAGCCCCCGATAATATCTTTGGTGCAATCTCGTTGATCCGCGCTTGATAATTTTATCGTTTCAATACGGCGCCGGCCTCCCAAAGAACCACGAGGGGGTGAGAATGACGTATGCAGGCTGTGACGCTTCGTAGTTGCCAGTGGCCTCGCATCGCCATGTTCTCTGCAGGTGTCCCCTTCTTACCCTCATGGTCTTCTCTAAGACAAATGGGGCAGCCTCGAACACGTGGGCTTCGAAGCGTTCTAGAACCGTGATCCTCACCTCTAAATCTCTGTTTTACCTCTCCAATGCTCATGCCAGTCCAAGACTTCATTTCTTCAAATTGAGCGTCGGATAGACCGCCCCAATATGCGAGCTCTGCAAGGGCAGTGTCGTCATCTTGAGACAGTTTCCGAAGGCTGGTCCCCATATGAAGTGCGAACTTTCGGGTTGTCGTTTTGCGCATCGCAGCCAGGCGAGAGATGAACGAGGGGATGGTTTCGCGATGCACTGGCGTGGGGCGCAGGGGGAATGTCTGGGTCATGAGAAAGATCATAAATATGAAAGTGAATTACGACCTTTCCTGTTGTGGACTGAAAAGTCTAGCGGGTCCGCCAAAGGTGTAGGCACTTTCGGCCCAAAGCGGACGTTCGTCTCGCTCGCAGCGAACGTCCGTTTTCCCGCCCTTTATTCTACAGCTTCATTCGCTCAGGCTGCCTGCTGATTTGGCGATAAGAAGGCATTCGTTTTGCATCTGCACTGTTGGGTAAAAGTAAAATTGGATGTGCGTGTGCCGCTTGACGGAATGTGAGAGAGATTACAATTGATCCCAAAACTGCCGAGCGACGGGGCTCATTTGTCGATCGGGGGCGTGTATTTTGATTAGGTGCCGTTTCGCTTGATCGTTGGCGGGGCAAAGGAACATTAAATCTGGTTCTGTGATCATCGCACTTTTGGGGAGGATCGTCGCACCAATCCTGTTTCTTACAAACGCCAAGAGAGCCGTCGTGTTCTTGGCTTCTAGGTTGCACTCGAGAAGTATTGCCTGAACTTCTGGTGCTTTTACGATCGAGCAAAGTGGGTTTGAGATGAAGGGTTCAAGCGATAGAACGTCCCAGGTCTGCCGGCCTTCTGCCCATGCTGCTGAGATGGCCGACTCTTTGTGGCAAACGATTCCTAATTCGTCCGTGAGGATTATTTCGCCGTCGTGACCTGTGTCTGTTTCTGACGAGATGATCCCAATGTCAGCTTCATCTAATTGAACTCGCCTCACGACCGAAGCGGTATCGACGTCACTGATTTCCAGTCTCACATCCGGTCTGTGTTTTCTAAACGAAGTCACTACGTTCGGTAAGAGCGTTACAGTGGCTGATGGCACCGCTGCGATCCGGATCAACCCTGCGGTTGACATTGCGTGACGACGAATAGCTTCGGTGCTGCGCACGAACGCCTCGTTCGCTCTTCGGCTTTCCGCTAGGACCAGTGCGCCAAGTGGGGTGAGTTTGTTTTTTCGATCGGTTTCAAAGAGACGGTCGCCAATGTCGTCCTCGAGCTGCGACAGCATCATTGAAATCGCAGAGGGCGTTCGCCCCAGCTTTGCTGCGGCCAGAGAAAGTGACCCTTGTTCTGCGACAGTTTGAAAAACGCGCAGCATCTCTAATTTCAGTGCCATTCAGTTTTCCTGAAAAAATGTTCAAAACTTCAAGATTGATTGAAGTTAATCGTGCTGCCAATACCAACGCAAGTGGAAATAGAGGGGTTCTTTCTGGATGAATACGCAGCTTTACATCAATGGTCAGTGGCAATCTGGCAAAACCGAGATTGAAAACCGCAACCCCTCTGATCTTTCCGACCTTATCGGTCACTATGCGCAAGCAAGTGGGGAGCAGCTGCAATCTGCGTTGGACGCAGCCCGTGCTGCGCAACCTATTTGGTGGGCTGCCGGTATTCAAAAACGCCATGATGTACTGATGGCAATCGGCACAGAACTGATGGCGCGCTCTGCAGAGATCGGTGAAATGGTTGCCCGCGAAGAAGGTAAGCCGCTCGCCGAGGGCAAAGGAGAGGTTTATCGCGCGGGTCAGTTCTTTACCTACTACGCGGCGGAAGTTCTTCGCAATCAGGGCGATCTGGCGGAAAGCGTTCGCCTTGGTATCGAAATTGACGTGCGCCGCGAACCGGTTGGGGTTGTCGCTATCGTTAGCCCTTGGAACTTCCCTGTCGCGACACCAGCTTGGAAAATTGCGCCAGCACTGGCTTTTGGCAATGCTGTGGTATGGAAACCCGCGAACGTGACCCCGGCGAGCGCGATCCTGCTGACAGAAATCATCGTAAAGCAAGACATCCCCGCAGGCCTGTTCAACCTTGTTATGGGGTCTGGACGCGAAGTCGGTCAGGCACTTGTGGAAAGCCCAAAAGTTGATGCGATCAGCTTTACTGGGTCTGTTCCTGTTGGTCGTGGTATCGCTGCGGCGGCTGTCGTGAATATGACTAAGGTCCAGATGGAAATGGGGTCGAAAAACCCAATGATCATCATGGATGACTGCGATCTTGATTTGGCAGTTGCGCATGCCGCTGGTGCTGCATTCGGCGGAACTGGCCAAAAGTGCACTGCTGCAAGCCGACTGATCGTACACGAAAAAATTCATGATGCTTTCGTTGAGAAACTCGTCGCTGCCGCACAGGCTTACAATGTGGGTCATGCATTGGCAGAAGGGACCCAGATCGGTCCGGTCGTTAGCGAAGGTCAGCTCAAGCAGAACCTCGATTATATCGCGCTGGGTCAGACCGAGGGTGCAGAGCTTCTGTGTGGTGGACAAAGATTGGAGCGCGACACCGAAGGCTACTTCATGGCGCCTGCTGTGTTTGCAGGAACGCGCAACGATATGCGGATTAACCGTGAAGAAATGTTCGCGCCAATCACCTGTGTTATCAAAGCTGGCGGATATTCCGATGCTCTCGATATTGCAAATGACAGCGAATTTGGTCTGACAGCGGGGATCATGACCACGAGCCTCGCTCGCGCCAATCACTTCCGGGCCAACATGCGTGCAGGATGCGTCATGGTGAACCTACCGACGGCTGGAACCGACTATCACGTCCCGTTTGGCGGTCGTGGTGCATCAAGCTTTGGCTCGCGTGAGCAGGGCCGATACGCTGCAGAGTTTTATACCACCGTTAAGACCGCCTATGTTGCATCGGGGGAGCCTGCATGAAACGCGCGCCTCTGATCGATGGCCTTCAGTATGCCAACTGGTCCGAGAAGATCTTTCGGCAGTTGCGCGAAGGCAATGTAGACGCTGTCCATGTAACCATCACTTATCACGAAACCTTTCGTGAGACCGTTCTGCAAATTGAAAAGTGGAACCGGTGGTTCGAACTTTATCCAGACCTCATCTTTCAGGGCCGCACAGCCGCAGACATCGAGAAGGCCCAGAAAGAAAGTCGTACAGCGATCTTCTTTGGTTCGCAAAACCCGTCCTGCATGGAAGACGACATTGGTTTGATCGAAATCCTGCACACGCTCGGAATGCGGTTTATGCAGTTGACCTATAACAACCAGTCGCTACTCGCGACAGGGTGTTACGAGGCCGAAGACATGGGTCTCACTCGCATGGGTCGCGAAGTGGTCGCTGAGATGAACCGCGTCGGCATGGTCGTAGATATGAGCCATTCAGGTGAGCGTTCCACGCTTCATGCCATTGAATATTCGTCCCGACCGATCGCGATCACTCACGCTAACCCGCACGATTGGCATCCTGCGCTGCGCAACAAATCAGACACTGTCCTGAAGGCTCTGGGTGAAACGGGAGGGATGCTCGGTTTTTCTGTCTATCCACACCATTTGCGCGACGGATCGAAATGCACGCTGCAGAGCTTCTGCGACATGATTGTTCGGACCGCTGATGTGATTGGGCACGGGAATATCGGGATCGGAACGGACCTTTGTCAGGACCAGCCCGATAGTATCGTTGAATGGATGCGCGTTGGGCGTTGGACAAAGTCAATTGACTACGGCGAAGGTAGTGCGGCCAATCCAGGGTTCCCGCCCATGCCGGAATGGTTCAACGACAATCGTGATTTCGGGACGATTGAATCCGGTTTGCGTGCCGCTGGCATGGATCAAGCGGGCGTTGACGGTGTCATGGGGGGCAACTGGCACCGGTTTTTTGCAAAAAGTTTCGGACCCGCCGCTGGTGGATCGGAAAGCGTCGCACGGGCTGCGGAATAGGCTCACATCAAAAATAGAAACTGTCGTTCAGGGGAGGAACCTTTAGATGAGCGATACGACACAAACTGGTGCCAAAGGCACCGGCCTAGGCAAGGTGGATAAACCTCTTTTTGCCATTACAGGCGGATTTATCCTTCTTTTCTGTGCTTGGGCACTTTTTGACCTCGATGGCCTGTCGGCCATGGTCGATGCCGGCTTTAACTGGTCTGCGAAGTACTTTGGTCTGTATTGGCAAGTGTTGCTGCTAGCGACGTTCCTGATCGGCTTGGTCCTATGTGTCCTCCCCGGTGGGCGCGCTGTCCTTGGCAATCTGGACAAGCCGGAGTTCACGAGCTTCCAATGGGGTTCGATGATCATGTGTACGCTGCTTGCGGGTGGCGGTGTGTTCTGGGCAGCGGGTGAACCCATTGCGCACTATCTTTGGACGCCGCCACTCTTTGGTGACCTGAGTGCCGACGAAACCGCACGGACCAATGCAGCTTTGGCGCAGGCCTACTTGCATTGGGGTTTCCTTGCATGGGCGATCCTTGGTGCTCTCACGACCGTCATGATGATGCACTATCACTATGACAAAGGTCTGCCGCTTGCACCGCGCACGCTGCTGTATCCAGTGTTCAAGGACAAAGCGATCAATGGTCCAATCGGTCTCATCGCGGATGCGTCCTGCATTATCGCTGTTGTTGCTGGTACCGTTGGTCCAATCGGCTTTCTTGGCCTGCAGATGTCTTACGGACTGAATGCTCTTTTCGGCATCCCTGACACATTGGCAACACAAGCCATCATGATCCTTGGGTTGGCCGGTATCTATACAGTTTCCGCAATCTCGGGTCTGAACAAAGGCATCCAGCTTCTGTCAAAGTTCAACGTTATTCTGGCGTTCGCACTGATGGCGTTCATGCTGGTCTTTGGCCCGACATCTTCGATCCTTACGGGTTTTGCTGGTGGCATGGGCACCTATCTCACGAACTTCTTCGACATGGCTATGTTCCGCGGTGACGCTGGTCTCTTTGGTGAACCGGGTTGGTTGGGCTGGTGGACCGTGTTCTTCTGGGGCTGGTTCCTAGGCTACGGACCACTGATGGCGATCTTTATTGCAAAGATTAGCCGTGGCCGTTCGATCCGTTCGATCATCATTCTTCTCGCAATCATTGCGCCGATCATCACGAACTTCTGGTTCACGATTATTGGTGGCAGCGGCATTGCGCTGGAACAGGCAAACCCTGGAGTAATCTCTGGTCCGTTCGAAGGCTTTAACCTGCCTGCCGGTCTGCTCGCGATCACTCAGGCGATGCCTATGGGCTTTATCCTGTCGCTCTTGTTCCTCGTTCTCACGATGATTTTCGTGGCTACGACGTCGGACTCCATGAGCTTTGTGATCGCTGCTTCGATGTCGGACGAGAACCCGTCGGCTGCACTCCGCGCGTTTTGGGGGATCGCCATGGCTGTGATGGCCCTGATCTTGATCGGAACAGGCGGTGGAGGCGTTGGTAAACTCCAGAGCTTCATCGTTGTGACAGCGGTTCCTGTATCGTTGGTATTGCTGCCATCACTGTGGGACGCGCTACGTATCACATTGGCCCTCGGCCGCAAATAACTCCCCCATCGGGGGCGGTAGCCCTATACTATCTCTACCGCCCCCGATCCCTTTTTTCGAATAGGATCAAATGATGGTACACGCGACTGAACATTCTCCGAGGACGCCGGCAGAGTTCTACCGGAGCCCAGATCAGGTCATGCGTTTGTCACGTATGGGAAGCGCGCATCCGATGCGACTGTCGTTCCTGCGCGTCCTCATGCGCCGCGTCGAAGCCGAAGGTTGGGTGTTCGATCGGCACGTTTGGGACGTGGACGCCAAGGGTGTTGGTCGCGCTGTTTACTGTGCCCGTGGTCCTGTTCGCACCTACTCACTCGTCGCGTTTTCCCATGATTTGCCTCCTGAAATGCGGTCCGATCGTGTCATTGCGACTGCATGGGACGCGACATTTACGCTCTTTGACGGTGTGCCAACTTCAGAAGATCTGGATCGTTTGCAAGCAAATGTGCCCTATCAAGAGGCAGGTCGGATCACCGACCGCGAACTTTCATTGAGCCGCGCAAACCGATCTGTTCGTCTTTTTGAACATGTCGTCGATGCGCTGGCGCAAGGGGTTCAGCCTGACGCAGAAGAGATCGACGCTGTCGGATATTTGATGCGGACAACTGCGGTATATGGTTCCGGTAAGTTCGGTGCAGCGGACAGGGCCTCAATCGCAGGGCGACCTGAGCTTTCAGCGCCATTTCAAGCAGAGATGCTATCGGTATGGCTCATACGCTGGTTTACGGTTGATATCGTCAATCACCTCGCACGATCTAAAGGCGGCGAACGTGCGGTAGCTCTCGATATGGACCTTTGCCGTCGTTTAGGCGTTGGCAATTCGACAGGGCTCGGTATGGCACCGTTTTTGGTGCGCCACCCGATCCTTATCAACAATTGGATGTTTGCGCGCGAAGAGGCGCTTGCGCGGGTCAGATCCTTGGCATCTGTGACTGAGAAGACCAAGTCAGATATTCATAGGGCGCTCGATGCCGCGATTGAAAATGCCCGAACTTGGAAGTCCTCGCATCCGATCCAAATCACGAAATTAGAAGATCTTCGACGTGACTTGGCTCTTATCAAAACGCACCTTGAGATATGGCCTAACGGCGACCTGCCTTGGAACGACCTTTGGCTGTGGGCTGAACACACCCTGAGCGAGGAAGGACAAGAGGCGCTGGTCTCGATCATCCTGGAGCCACATGGCGATCTTATTGATGGCCTTGCCGATTGTATGAGCGCTGATGAACGCGCACAGTTTCGGATCGATGGTGCGGTATCCGTCCAGTCGCAGTTGGACATATTGAAAAAGCACTATGCATGGGCGCTGGAAATCGATTTCGATCAAGAAGACCAAGCCGCGCAGTTCTGGTACGTCTCGGAAGAAAAACTTGAGCCGCGACTGGGCGAACGTTTTGCGGAAGAGGGGGCTGACCTTGAACAGCCACTTTGCGTCGCACGTTTAGCTAAATCTCTCTATAGCGCCTTAGAGGCATGGTCGCCTTCCGCGCCTGTCGCTGAGTTTTTGTTGGCGCATCCTGAGCATCGTCTGATGGTGCGCCGCGCTCAGCAGGCCTCCAAGCATCCTTATGCTGAAGTGCGCGACAATCTTATTGCCCGCGACATGCTCCCGATTGACCTGATGCGGTGTAAACTGGCGTTTTTCGGTGCCACTCACTTTGACCCGCGATCTGATAAATGGGTTCGCATCAGCCTGTTCAGTGGCGCGCCATATCCATTCGAAGTAAATGCGGGGGGAGCAGCATGAACATGTCTGAAGCTACTGAATTCATGTCGGCAACGGCCCATGCTCCGGTCGGTTTCAGGTTGAGCCGCACAGAGACAGAGACGCTTTGCTACAAAGCAACACGCGGCGCTGGATATAGTTGGGGTATAGCCGAGGAAGCTGCGAATGCCGTTGGCTGGCTGTGTGCGAATGGTATCGACGGGACAGCAGTCCTATTGGCCGCGATCGTTGCCCCAACAGTCAATGCGCCAGACACGTCCAACGATTTTTGGATCAGCTCAGACGGCAAACCTCTTTGCCCGCTGATGACTGGTGCCGCACTGTCAGATTTCGCGACCTCTATTTTCGCTGCAAACGATGATCATCTTCAGGTTGGTCCGGTTCGGCAGCCGGTTCTGCTCCTCCCGTTTATGGCTCAATGTGCAGCAACGATGGGCGGTTCTATTGCTATCGAATGGGATGGGAGAAAACTGGTGGTGGGCAAGGGTATCAAAACCGATGCTGAGACCTTATCTGCTTTGTTATCTGCATCCGTTGCGACAATCAGCCTGAGCCTATCTGGCGACCTATTTGACCCCGACAGCACGATGACTTCGTTTGCTCTGGCATCCCCACATACGATAGCCGCGCTCGATGCTTTGGCAATGCGCACAACCGTTCCGGCCACCGAACAGTCTCGTAACAGCGGTGCTGGTGCAGGAACCTCTGATAACGATTAAAGGAAGATCAATGACCCTCTCGCGACTTAATCCCGGCCCTCGAATGAGCGAAGCTGTCACCATTGGTGATGTTGTCTTCTTGGCTGGCCAGATTCCGACCACGCTGACCGGCGATATCACAGTGCAGACCCGTGAAGTTTTGGCCGAGATGGATGCCGTCATGGCAGAGCTTGGCGGATCTAAAGCAGATATTGCCTCTGTTCAGGTATGGCTGACTGATATGGCTGACTTCCAGGGAATGAACGCCGTCTGGGATGAATGGGTTGATAAGGAAAATCCACCAGCGCGCGCGACCTGTGGCGTAGCCCTTGCTCGACCCGGAATGCGGGTAGAGATGGTTGCTGTAGCGCGCAATCCAAAGGCCTAAAGAAAATGAACGCCGTCCGTTTTCAATGTGGGCGGCTATTCCTTTTGTGCGCTGTCAGACTCACTAGCTTGAGCGTGGAGTGAGGTTCGGAATGGGAAACTGGAGGCGCAACCATATGTGGCGCTCCACCGCTCTAGCAAATGCCGCCTTCCACGCTTCGATGATCTAAAGTAGCGCGCACGTTGAACGGTATTGCTTAACGGCCGCTCAAGTTTTTTTGCGAGCCACTATTGGTGCAGCGAATGCCCGCTTCCCGCTCAATTTCTACCTTCGATCAATCTAATAGCATTTTTTGTTCACATTCCGAATTTGCGAAATAATAATTTGAACAAAATTCAAATTATGAACAATTCTCTGGATTGTGGTGCATCTGATGTTTAACCGAAGAGGCAGGAGGACTGCCTCATGGATAAAACTTTAGATTCCCTTTCTGCTGCTGTGTCGCGCATCCACGATGGTGCGACAGTGATGATCGGTGGCTTCGGCGGCTCAGGTGCGCCGATTGAACTGATCCACGCTCTCATTGATCAGGGCGCAAAAGACCTGACGGTCGTGAACAACAATGCGGGCAATGGTCATGTTGGCCTTGCGGCCTTGATCGAACAGAAACGCGTTCGCAAATTGATCTGTTCGTTCCCGCGTTCTGCCGATCCGCGCGTGTTTACAGAGCAATATCTCGCTGGTGAGATTGAGCTGGAATTGGTGCCGCAAGGCACGCTTGCTGAACGTATTCGGGCGGGTGGTGCTGGTATTCCTGCGTTCTACACACCCACCAGCTTTGGGACCGACCTCGCCAAGGGTAAGCCGATCGGAGAGTTTGAGGGTCGTTCGTATGTCCAAGAACGCTGGCTCAAGGCCGATTTTGCTCTGATCAAAGCAGAGGCTGCGGATGCTCATGGCAACCTCACCTACCGCATGGCAGCGCGGAACTTTAACCCACTGATGGCAACCGCGGCGAAGGTGACGATCGCTCAGGCCTCACGGATTGTCCCGCTTGGGGCGATTGATCCCGAACAGGTCGTCACCCCCGGAATTTTCGTGAACCACGTGGTTCATGTTCCGAACCCCGCGCAAGAAGAAATCCTCAATCGGGCGGAGGCTGTTTACCCATGACCGATATTCAGACTGTAAAGCTCTCGAACTCGCAAATCGCGTGGAGAGCGGCCCAAGACATCGAAGACGGCGCCTATGTGAACCTCGGGATCGGGTTTCCAGAAATGGTGGCAAAGTTCCAGCCAGAGGGGCGTCAGGCCATCTTCCATACTGAGAATGGCGTTCTCGACTTTGGTGAAGCGCCGATCGCGGGCGAAGAGGACTGGGATTGTATCAACGCTGGCAAAAAGGCGATCACGATCAAGCCGGGAACCGCGTTCTTCCATCATGCGGATAGCTTTGCGATGGTGCGTGGTGGGCATTTGGATGTCGCCATCCTTGGCGCCTATGAGGTCGCGCAGAATGGTGATCTGGCCAACTGGTCGACCGGCGCTGGCGGTGTTCCCGCTGTGGGTGGCGCAATGGACTTGGTTCACGGTGCGAAGCGCGTCGCCGTCCTGACGGATCACGTCACTAAGAAAGGCGCGCCAAAGCTGCTTGAGGCCTGCACGCTCCCGCTTACGGGTGTTGGCTGTGTGACACGCATCTACACATCGCTTGCCGTAATCGACATTGAGAACGGTCACTTCGTTCTTCGCGAAAAGGTCGCAGGGCTGTCGTTTGACGAACTGCAAGCCGTCACTGGTGCCACATTGCACACTGACGGCCCCGTGGCCGATCTGATCGTCCCTGAGATCTGAGGAATAGAGATATGACCGAAGCATTTATCTGCGATTACATCCGCACACCAATCGGACGGTTTGGTGGTTCGCTGTCTTCCGTGCGTGCGGACGACCTTGGCGCTGTTCCGTTGAAGGCACTCATGGCGCGAAACGAGAAGGTTGATTGGGCGGCTATCGACGAAGTGATCTATGGCTGCGCCAATCAGGCGGGCGAAGACAACAGAAACGTCGCCCGAATGGCGGCTCTTTTGGCTGGCCTACCTGTCGAAGTCCCAGGGACCACGATGAACCGTTTGTGCGGTTCGGGCATGGATGCTGTCATCACGGCAGCCCGAGCCATTATGTCGGGCGAGGCTGAGATCATTATTGCGGGTGGCGTTGAATCCATGTCGCGTGCGCCCTTTGTCATGCCCAAGGCTACCACTGCGTTCAGCCGTGACAATGCTGTCTATGACACGACGATCGGCTGGCGTTTCGTGAACCCACTGATGAAGCAGCAGTATGGCGTGGATTCCATGCCAGAGACCGCTGAAAACGTGGCTGAAGATTTTGGTATCAATCGCGCGGATCAGGATGCCTTTGCGCTTCGGTCCCAAGACAAAGCTGCCGCGGCGCAGGCCAATGGTCGCCTCGCCGAAGAGATCACGCCTGTGGTCATTCCGCAGCGCAAGGGTGATCCCAAAGTGATCGATACTGACGAACATCCTCGTGCAACCACGCTTGAGGCCCTGAGCGGGTTGAAGACGTTCGTAAAGGCCGACGGCACCGTAACGGCAGGCAACGCCTCTGGCGTAAATGACGGGGCGGCGGCGATGATTATCGCGTCCGCTGAGGCGGCTGCGAAATACGGTCTGACGCCGATTGCCCGCATCGTGGGTGGTGCGACTGCTGGTGTTGCGCCTCGTATTATGGGCTTTGGTCCAGCACCTGCCGCGAAAAAGCTGATGGCGCGTCTCAAACTCGCGCAATCCGACTTTGACGTGATCGAACTGAACGAGGCATTCGCGTCTCAAGGTCTTGCGACGCTCCGTGATCTGGGGATCGCGGATGACGACGCGCGGGTCAACCCGAACGGCGGGGCGATTGCACTTGGTCACCCACTTGGTATGTCCGGCGCGCGGATCACGGGGACTGCAGCGCTTGAGTTGCAGAAAACGGGCGGTAAACGGTCTCTCTCAATGATGTGTATCGGTGTGGGGCAAGGCATCGCCATCGCGCTGGAGCGTGTATAACAAATGAAGGGCCGCCTCGAGCGGCCTTTTTGCTGGGCAGATGCGGGATTTACAAATGTTCGCCTTTTGAACAAAGGTTGCATTATGAAAGCAAAGAACACTGACATTGTTGGATCATTCATTAAGGGCCTTACGGTCCTCGAATGTTTTGGGGCGGATCGCGCCCGCCTGACGATAACGGACGTTGCAGAGCAAACTGGGTTTGATCGCGCAACCGCAAGACGCTGCCTTCTAACGTTAGAGCACGAAGGCTATGCGCATTATGATGGGAAGTTCTTTACCCTGACACCGCGGGTTTTGCGTTTGGGTATGGCAGCTTTGGCATCATTACCCATGGTGCAAATTGTTCAACCATGGCTCGATCAACTGTCTGACAAAATCGGGAAAAGCTGTTCGGTTGCGATCCTCGACGGAACCGAGATTGTCTACATCGCACGTGCGGCACAACGACGTGTGATGTCGATCAACCTCTTACCGGGATCGCGCCTTCCTGCACATTGTACGTCCTTGGGTAGGGTTTTGCTGGCTGGGCTTCCAGAAGCCGAGTGCCTCGACATTTTGCGTGCTTCCGACCTATCCCCGCGCACGCCCTTCAGCCTGACCGAACCCAATGAGATCATGGATGCGATCCATTCTGCGCGTGAAACGGGCTATGCCGTGATCGACCAAGAAGTCGAAACGGGACTACGATCGCTCGCAGTCCCGTTGTCGAATAGCAGAGGCCACGTCGTTGCTGCACTCAACATCGGCATGGCCATCTCTCAAGACCCTCCAGACACCATGGTGGGCCTTTATCTGCCGTCACTGCGCAAGGTCCAAAGTGGGCTCCAGAGGATGCTGTAAGATTATCCCATCGTTGCACCGAGCCATAAGGTAATTGCGGGGAAGGCGACCAAGAGCGCAAGCCGGACAATGTCGACTGCGATGAATGGCACAAGACCTTTAAAGATCGTCAATACTGGCGTGTCTGGCAGCACCGCTTTGAGAACGAACACGTTCATTCCAACTGGCGGTGTGATGAGAGCGATCTCAGTGACAACGATTACGATGATACCAAACCACACCAGATCAAAGCCTTGGGATACGACGATCGGCGCGAAGAGCGGGACGAAAATCAGGATGATTGCCATCGAGTCCATGACGCATCCGAGGACAAGGAATACTGCCATCATTGTTGAAAGAGCCAGCCCGCCTCTCACATGACCGACAAAGGCAAATGCAGCGCGAAACAGATCATTCGCAATGCCCGTTTTGGAAATAACGTTGCCCATCAGAATGAACATCGGAACCACTGCGAGATCGTAGGACAGGACTGCATCTGAAATGGTAAGTGGCACCAATTGAAACGCGATATTCCAATTGATAGCGAAACCGATGCCAAGGACGGAGACGGCCATAAGGGCGAACGCAAGGGGCACGCGCAAAAATGCCAGTGCGATGATAGCCGTAATCATTGCGATTGAACCGATGATCTGTCCCACAAGGGCTGATGTCAGACATCTCGCGCAACTTAGGTCAGGTCAAACGCGGGGATCGCGTGTTGATCTTGGGCGGGGCAGGGAGCCTCGGTAGCGCGGCTGTGCAGATCGCTGCGCATATGGGAGCTGACGTGACGGCCACTTGTAGCGGCCGAAACGTGAGGAATGTTGAGAGGCTCGGAGCGAACCGCGTGATCGATTACACACAAGAGGACGCGCTAAAACAGGCCGCCGAGTATGATGTGATCTATGACACTTTGGGCGTCACGTCATTTTCTGCGGCAAAACCAGCATTGGCTGAGGCAGGTCGTTACCTTTGTCCTGTCTTAACGCTGGGGCGGCTGCCTGCGATCTTGTTATCAAATCTTGTGGGCAAAAAACGCGCGATATTTGCAGCGACGGGGTTAGAAAAGCCTGAGCGTTTGCGGGCTATGCTTTTGGATATTCTACACGTGATGGAGCAAGGTCACCTGACCCGTGTGATTGATCGAGTTTATCCACTTTCTGATCTGGTTGAGGCTCATTCTTATGTCGAGACAGGTCATAAACGAGGCAACGTTGTCGTGGTGTGAGGTGGTCGCGTCACAACGCGTTTAGCGTGCGTTCGAAATTTCGATCAAGTTCCCATCGGGATCACGCATATAGATAGACGTGATTGGTCCAGTTGCGCCCGTGCGATGCACTGGGCCTTCGGTGATAGGGATACCGCAAAGCGCGAGGTGATCAATCCATTCCGCCAGAGGGGTGTCTGAGAGCAGACAGAGGTCCGCAGAACCTGGGGTAGGGGAGGCAGCATATGGGGCGAACTCTGCACCCGCTTTGTGGAGGTTGATTTTCTGCGTGCCAAAGGTCAGGGCCTCGCGGACTTCGCCAGACGGGGTGGTGAAAGCTGTCCGTGTCATGCCCAGACCGATGCAATAAAACCGGCAGGTTTCTTCAATGTTTGCGACCGTGAGGACCAAATGGTCAAGGGTGCGGATGGTTGGTTTCATATCAGCGTGCCATGACAATGTCGGCGCGGAGTCCGCCCAAGGCGGGACTATCTGACAACCGCAAAACTCCACCATGCAGGCGCGCGATATCGGCAACGATGGCAAGGCCAAGGCCAACGCCTGTGCCTTTGTTTTGGTTCCGTGCAGGGTCAAGCCGTGTGAAGGGGCGCATTGCCTCTTCGCGTTTGTCGGCGGGGATACCGGGGCCGTCATCCTCGACCGTGATGCGGAGCGTGCGGTCGGTGAGGGCGACCGACACTTGAGCTTGGGTACCGCCATACCGCAAGGCATTGCCAATCAGGTTGTCCAAGACACGACGGACGGCCAGAGGGCGCAGAGGCACGGCAACATCGTTGAGCGTTGGATCGATCGGCAAGAGGGTTACATTCTGCCCGCCGCGTTGGGCGTCGTCGACGACCCGCGTGACCAAATCGACGACATCCACTTGCTCAGCCGCATCGCCTGCATAGGCACGCCCGTATTCGAGGAAGGCTTCGATCAGGCGTTCCATATCTTCTACATCGCGGACCATGGGTTCCGCCTCGGCATCGTCGACCATGGACAGACCGAGCCGCAGCCGTGTCAGCGGCGTGCGAAGGTCATGGCTGATGCCCGACAGCATCATCGTGCGCGACTGGGTCTGACGTTCTATTCGTGCCCGCATGTCGAGAAAAGCGGTGCCCGCCGCGCGGACTTCATTCGCGCCACCGGGGGAATAGGGGACAATCCGCCCCTTACCGTATTCAGAGGATGCATGAGCCAACCGTTTGATCGGACGCAGTTGGTTGCGCAGGAAAGAGTAGGCGACAAAAGTAAGGAACGTCCCCATCACCATCATAATAACTATCAATTGGTGAGGGTTCGACGCCGTCACCCGCCACCGCGGGAAACTGATCCCATTCACGCCCGAACGGTCAAACCAAACCATAACTTCGGTGTCATCCGACAGATCAACAGCGCGTAGGTCGTTAAAGTCGGTCCGAAGGGTCGCAATCATCGCACGACCAGAGAAATCCAAGAATCCATAGTCATCAGCTTCGGGCGGTGCTTCAGATGACAAAAGCGTAAACCCGAGCGCTTCAGAGAGCGCGGCTTGCTGCACGGATGGGCTATCAAGGATCAGGGTAATCTCGCCACTGACCGATTGCGTCATCCGCCGCGTCACCCCATCATAATGACGTTGGATAAACACAACAGAGACGAGGATTTGGAGCGATATGATCGGGAGCAGCAGGATCAGTGCTGCTCGGCCATATAGTCCGCGAGGGAGATAAGATTTGATCGACCCGATTGCCATATGGCAAAGCTATCGTGACACGAGCGTAGAGGAAAGCAGCATATGATCCAGATTCAATCCGATATCATCTGTCTTCGCGCGCCCAATCCCTCCCCGCTGACTTTCACAGGCACCAATACATATATAGTAGGCACCGACCGCGTAACGGTTATCGATCCGGGCCCATATATAGAGAGCCATCTCGACGCGATTTTGGCGTTGATCGATGGTCGCCCAGTGGATGCGATTATCGTGACCCATTCTCACTTGGATCATTCGCCTTTGGCCCGTCAGCTGTCAGATCGCTGCGGCGCACCCGTCGTTGCATTCGGTGGCCCGATGGCGGGGCGAAGCGAAGTGATGCAGACCCTAGTTGGCGCGATCGGAGGGGGGGAGGGGGCCGATACCGACTTTGCCCCTGATCGAACGGTCGTCGATGGTGAAGCTATTGGTGACTTCCGCGCTATTCACACGCCGGGTCATATGGGGAACCATATCTGTCTCTTATATAAGGATGTGCTTTTCTCGGGTGATCATGTGATGGGCTGGGCGACTTCGCTTGTCTCCCCGCCAGATGGCGACCTCACCGACTTTATGGCGTCGTGTCGTAAGCTGCAGTCTATTCCCGCGCGTCGCTATCTGCCTGGGCATGGTGACCCGATTGAGGATCCCATGGCACGGCTCGATTGGTTGATCGCGCATCGGTTAGAGCGTGAAGCGCAAATCATGTCCGCTCTTATCGTGGGCGCAGATACCGCAGATCGCATCACCGCAAAGGTCTATGCCGATGTCGATGCGAGCCTTCATTTCGCAGCAAAGCGCAATGTAGTGGCCCACCTTATTGACTTAACACAACAAAAGCGGATCGAACCCGTTGGTGTATTGTCCGTCGATGCTGTGTTTCAGCCTCTGTGAAGATTGGTGGAAAAAACTTGTCCTTACCCTCTTGCAGCGTTTTGGCACCCTAGCTATACAGCGCCACATATTCCGGCGTAGCTCAGCGGTAGAGCAGTTGACTGTTAATCAATTGGCCGTAGGTTCGATCCCTACCGCCGGAGCCAAACTTCCCAAATAATCAAGTGATTTAAACCAATCCCGATGGGATTGGTTCGTTCTTCTTTTCGTCTGTCGAGGCAGGGCGCCGAACGGGCGACTCGTGGCGTCGAGCGAGTCACCGCGTTGTCGATTCCAAGGGGTGAGTCTCCCAGATTTGCTGCGACTGCATCGTCGGCATCACCCTCAAAGGGCGAAAAGTGATGGGGGTAGGAGCCATTTTCGGATATTCACGGCGCATTTTTGGGCAGTCTGGAACGTGAAACACCTTGTTTTGTTGGCTGATGCAGAAATTTTACATTTTTCGTCATTTCGCTCTTGCGGCTTCTTGGTGATAACCTTAGAACCCCCTTCACCGGCGGCGCTGAGGCGCGGTTGGGGCGGACGGAACGGTCGGATGGCTGGGAAGTTTGGAAAAAATTAGAGGTATTTCGGGCGAGGCGCGCCGTTCAAGTTAGGGCGCACTTGGTTCGTTTTGTCTCTGCGCTTTTTGACATCGATATTACTGAAGAGATATGTGGGCGGTTTGGCTCGTTTCGACGAACGAACGTTTGCATATCGCGCTCTTAGGCTTCGGCCGATGATAGAGTGTCAGCTTCACTGTTTGTACGGTTCTTCTGTAACTTTGGTTACTGAAGCACGGTCAAACAGATGACTTTCAGCAGGAATTCCTTAGCCGGGTCCTGTTGAAGATGTGCAGAGGTTCAACGTCAAGGATAGGCATACGTGCCTTTCAACTTGAGAGTTTGATCCTGGCTCAGAACGAACGCTGG